>NZ_VHLC01000061.1:0-51361 GCF_006547355.1 Myxococcus sp. AB036A
CGGCGCACAGCCCGCGTTGATCATGCCTAGCGCTAGGCAGCAACTCCGATTGAGGCTCTGCCCCAACGTGCCAGATAGCCGGCACGCCGGGTCGGCTCTCGAACACGAGATCAGGGACAGCCCCTAGGGCCGCGCTCAACGCCACCAGGGAGAAGGAGCGCAAGCGCATGGCAGCGCAGGTGGAGCGCCAACGCAACGAGCAACTTAAGAAGGAGCGCGAGTTTCAGCGGCAAATGAGTGAGTTGCTGACTCCCAGCCAAGCCCTGATGACAGCATCAACCGAAGAGACGAAGCCGCATGACTTCTTCATCTCCCACGCCAGCGAGGATAAGGATGAAGTTGCCCGCCCCCTCTACGAAGCACTTACGGCGATGGGGTGCGAAGTCTGGTACGACGAATTTTCCCTGCAGCTTGGCGACAGCTTGATGAGGAAAATCAACAAAGGAATCGCCGCTTCGCGTTACGGAGTGGTCATCCTTAGTAAGAAATTTCTCGACAAGGAATGGCCACAACTCGAACTGGCCGCTCTTAATGCCATTGAAGTCCGTGGCGTTAAGAAAATCCTGCCAATATGGCACCATCTTACATACGACGAGCTTCTCGCAAGAGCTCCAATGCTTGCGGACAGGGTAGCTGCGGATACGTCGAGGAAGACGATTGAGGAAATCGCCAAGCAGTTGAAGGGCATGTTGGACTGACCGCCCATGAAGGGACTCAGTACTGCTGAGGGTCAAGTCCCGAATCGTGTGTAGTTGGTCGGGAGGGGGTTCGGGGGAGGAAGGCTCCTTGGCGGGGTCAATCAGCGGCGATGTCAGGGGTTGAATTCAGCAAGGGCATGTCGAGGTAGCGGCGGTCATCCCAGATGCCGGTGACTTCGAGGGCGACGGCGATGATGAGGCGCAGGGCGCTGGCGCGGTCCGGGAAGGCCCCCACGGAGCGGATGCGGCGCTTCACCTCGCCATGGAGGCGCTCCAGGCCATTGGTGCTGCGCAGGCGCTTCCAGTGGGCCTTGGGGAAGGCGAAGAAGCAGGTGGCGGCGGCGAAGCCCTCGCGCAGGCACTCCATGGCTTCGGGTACCTGCCGCCCCAGCCCCTCCTGGAGGGCCTCCAGTCGCTTCCTGGCGTCTTGAAGAAAGGCCGCCTCGAAGACGGCCGACGTCTCCTTGCCCAGCCGTCCTCGCAGTCTTCAGGGGGCCTTGGCGAGGACGTTGCGCGTCAGGTGCACCGTGCAGCGCTGCAGCTTCGCCTCGGGCAGGGCCTGCCAGGCCGCGGCGGCCAAGCCCGCGTGCCCGTCGGCGATGACGAGACGCACGCCCCTCAGCCCTCGTTCCAGAAGCTGGCGCAGCAATTCCAGCCAGGGGGCTCCCACCACCGCCATGCACCGCCGCAGGGTGAGTGGGCAGCCGCTCCTTTCACCCCAGCGGATGAGAGAGCGGCGCTGCAGCCGAAAGACGGGGACTACCTTTGTCCCTGGGCGGGGCCTTTCTGATTCCTGGTATTCCGCGCACACAGAGCCGAACGGGATGTGCCCCTGCCTCTTCCTGTCGCCCCGCGCGCCCGCCCGCTCACCAACCGCGATCGAGAATCACGAGCGTTGGTTTAGATATACTGGACTTCCCCCTGCAGGGCAGTTGGGTAAGGGGCCAGAGGGATACGTCATGGAGAAGGCTCACCATAGCATGGCGGCCAAAGGCAGTTGATGGTGGCGCAGCTTGAAGAGCGGCGGCTGGCATCTGGGCAGATGCTGCAGCGTGGCGGAGGACACGTGCCCTATCGAGCATATCTCGTACCTCCTTCCGCATGCGCCCACCTCGTCACTTCGGCCTGCTGAAAGCTCCAATATGCAGATCCCTTTATCTTTCGTATGTTCTGAGCCGATGCGCCACTTCCAGATTCGAGAGAGCGCCTTCCGCTACTTTGGCGGTGAGGCGATGCATAGGTTCATCGTCGCCATGGATCGCAGTCGCAGCAATCTGCCCTTCCGTTGGGCGAGCGCCGAATCCGCCGAATCCGTCACACCTATGGGATTCACCGTCAAGCGCAAGGCATAAGCAACCCCTTCTACCCAAACACTCATTCCTCCGGAGCCGACATGCCCCACCCCCAGTTCAGTCCTGCCCCAGAGAATACTCCCCAGCGCCTCGCCGACATGCTGCGCGACTATCAGTCCTCGGCTGATGGCAACCGATTCCCGGAACTCGCGCAGCGCGCCCACCAGCTTGAGGTCGCGCTGCGCGGGCGTCTGGAAACGCTGGCACAACCTGCGCCGCAGGTGGCCTTTGTCGCCCACAAGGGCGTGGGCAAGTCGACGCTGATCAACGGGCTGTCAGGGCTGTGGCTGGACGGCGAGCTGCCTTCGTCGGACGCCTCGCCCACGCAGCTCAACAAGCAAGCAGTGTTGCCGCTGGGCAACGGTGGCACCACGCCTTGCGAGATCGTGTTGCGCCCGGGTAAGTGGGAGGTGCAAGTCGAACCGGAGCGGGATGAGGATACGGGGCGACTCGTGCAGCAATTCGCCGAGTGGGCTTGGCACAAGGCACATGATCTATCTTCTCCAGCATCCTCCCCCTCCGGCACTGACGAGACCGACGATCCTTCGGGCGAGCCGTCGCCGACTGCTCGCCCGCCCCGTCTACAGCCCGATCTGGAGCGAGTTCTGTGGGGGCTCACGGGGCTCAAGCAGGAAAAGGTAGCGAGCGGCGCGGGAAAATTGACCGGCGGCCGCTCGGGCAAGACGACCACAGTGCACCACGCCGTCGAGGAGGCACGCAACTTTGAGAGCAAGGAGGCGTTCGTCGATTACGTGCTGCAACGTACGCGACTGCCCGAGCGGCGCCGCATCCAGTGGCTACCGGACGGCGAGCCGCGCACTTGGTTGCGACATATGCTGCTGAGCCTCTTCAAGGGGGAACTCGCGGATCAGCCTTTCCCGCGCCGCGTAGTTATCCAGGGACCGTTCGAGGCGCTGCACTGGAATGGGCATGCTGTGCCCCTTGTGGACACGCTGGGGCTGCCGGCGGTCACTACCGATAAGGATGCTGCGCCGGGATCGCGGCGGGCGTACCCGTTGGCGGATCGGGCCGACCTGCGCGCGTTGCTGAAGCAGCCATGGACCCTGCTTGTGCTCGCCTCCTCATTCAACGAGCCGCCCGCGCCCGCCGTTGAGCTGCTTACACAGATGGTTGAGGAGCGCGGCTACTTCGGCGAAACGCTTGCTGAGCGCACGGTGGTCGCCATCGTCGATGCGGGCCGCGCCGGCGCGGGTAACTTCGAAGACAAGGAGACCGAGCGGGAGACGAAGGAGGACCGCTGCGCCGAGAACCTCGTTCAGATTGGCTGCCCCGGCTGGCCAGCGCCCGATGTGCGCTGGACGGTGGACGACGCCCGCCAGCGTGTGCGGTGCGTGAACATACTCGATGGGGGCACGCCAGAACTGCACGTGTTCTTGGAGGAGTCGCTAGCACGGCTAGCGGCGGCCCACTCTCGATTGCTTGAGGATGCGGCGGCCCAAGCTCGCGAGTTCTTTCGCACACTCGCAAATGCAAAGCGCCGGGCGCTCTACAATCAGGTCGTGAAGGAGTTGGGCGCCTCAGTACAGGCCGCCATCATAGTATCGAGAGGCAATTTGCGTGCACTGGGAGCCAATCTCCTGCGGCCATTTGCCGATGAATGTCAGCAACTGCACCCTTCGTCGCTACGCTCGCTCGTCCAATGGAAAGGCGACGGCACCCAGAACGCATGGGCTCTGCTTGAGTTCGCAACGTCACGTGCGCTGACGCGTCGTATCGAGCCGCTCTTCACCACCATGCACGTCAAGGCTGAGGAACTGCGCCAGCGCGACATGTTTGAGGACAGCGACAGCGCGAAGCTCATCGACGCTGAGATCGAACAGCAGCGCCGCCAACTTGACGCCTTCGTGCAAGGCTTCACGACCGCCGCCGTGCAGGCCGCCAAGGAGCAGATGCTCGCCGACGACCTGCTATGGGTCCGCTGCTACCAGGAGTGGGGTACTGGCGTAAAGCAGCCCCGATACAAGGATCGCGTAGCGGCCCATTTCGAAATGTGGGGCGAGCATCATGCGACGCCCCTCGGCGCCGCTATCGCCCAGCAACTCCCGGCACGGCTCGAAGAGGTCTCGACCGCGGTCCAGCAGATCGTTACGGCGCTGCTAGACTGATTTTCTCGGCTCTATCACCTCGCGCAGGGGGCATAGGGCCCCCGGCTGCAACTGGGATCTCCTCCGCCCCAGGGTTTCTGGAGACACCTCTCTGGGGGGCTAACGTTCCCCTCTTCCTATGTCAGGGAAGTTGTGGCCCTGGCTGACCGGCCGAGCTGATTAGCCCCTGGTGGCGAGAGCAGGCAGGAAGCAGTGCCGTCACGGATGCATTCAATGCGCAGATGCTGAAGCGGATGGTGGGCCCCCGCGCGGTGAGTGCCGCGGCGTTGGCCCGCTAGGAGGGAGTCTCTCATCTCTCAGTCGACGCTGTCGCAGTGGTTGCGGGAGGCGAATAGGGTAGCGGCCATCCCCCCGCCCGAGGAGAGGAAGTCCGCCAGCCCGAAGAAATGGACGCCCGAGGAGAAGCTCCGCGTGTTGGCGGAGGCGCACGGGATGGAGGACGAGGCTTTGGGAGCGCAGGAGGTGCCGTCCGCAGCCCTGGCGGCGGGGTAGGGTCGACGGCTGGCCGCCTCGGAAAACCGGGTGAAAGAGCTTGAGCGCGAGCTGCGCCGCAAGGAGAAGGCGCTGGCGGAGGCGGCAGCGCTGCTGGTGCTCGAAAAAACGTCAGGCGCTGGGTTGGGACGAGAAGGACTCGGGCGACGAGGACGACGCAGCGGACGGGACGCGCGAGAAATGACGCTCGCGCTTGTCGACGAAGCGCTGGAGAAGGGAGCCCGGCTGAAGGCCGGCTGCGAGCGGCTCGGAGCGATTCCGCCGAGGACCGCAGGTACGGCCCGCATACCTAGCCGGCCAACCGGCTGTCCGAGGTGGAGCGGCGCCGCACCCTCACGGTGGCCAACAGCGAGGAGTTTCGCGACGCCTCGCCCAAGCAGATTGTCCCCCGGCTAGCCGACCTGGGTGAGTACGTCGCCAGCGAGGCGAGTCTCTACCGAGTGCTGCGCGAAGATGGGCAATTGGCCCACCGAGGCCGCACCAAGGCGCCCACGCCCAGGCCCCGCGTCGAGCACACCGCTATCCGGCCCCAACCAAGTCTGGAGCTGAGACATCACCTACCTGAAGGGCCCGGTGAAGGGGGCCTTCCTCTACCTGTACCTGATGGTGGACGTCTTCAGCCGCCGCATCATGGGCTTCGAGGTGCACGAAGAGGAGCCGTCCGAAAATGCCGCGGCCCTCATCCGCCGCATTTGGCAGCAGGCCGGCTGCCCCGAGGGGCTGGTGCTGCATTCAGACAATGGCGGCCCCATACAGGGAGCCACCCTGCAGTGGCTGGGCGTGACGCCTTCCTTCAGCCGGCCCCGTGTCTCGGACGACAACGCTTTTTCCGAGGCCCTTTTCCGTACGCTGAAGTACCGCCCCTCATTCCCGCAGCCCCCCTTCGCGTCCGCTGAAGACCCGAGCGCCTGGGTGAGGCATTTCGTGGCCTAGTGCAACACCGAGCACCGCCACTCCGCCATCCGCTTCGTCACGCCCAAGGACAGGCACTTCGGCCGGGAAGCAGCGCTGCTGGCCCGACGCCACCAAGTGTACCAGCGTGCAAAAGCCCGTCACCCGAGCGCTGGAGTCGCCACACTCGCGACTGGACTCCGGCGGGCTCCGTCCGTCTCGGTCCCGCTTCGAACCTCCCCCCAGCAGCGCAGGAGTTGATGCGCATCGGCTGACCCCTCTCACGCGACATCTACCTTGAGGCTCACCGTGAGTGGCCTCACCACACAAAGTGCGGGAGAGCCACGGAAGCGGGCGAAACTCATGCACCTGAGCCCGGCGGCCAAGTCAGCGGCCATCCAGATGCCGGAAGGCACGAAACCGAAAAACCCCAAAACGAAACGGGCTGGAGACCTTGCGATCTCCAGCCCGCTTCATGACGTGGTCGGGGAGACAGGATTTGAACCTGCGACCCCTTGGTCCCGAACCAAGTGCTCTACCAGGCTGAGCCACTCCCCGATATGTCGCCTCGCCGGACGGTCCTTCTCGGGACCGGCGAAGTGCGGGCGGTAGTACCCGAGCCGCCCAGCCGAGTCAACGTCCTCGGATCACCTTTTCTTCCGCCCCTCCCCGCCCAGAGGGAGCGGGCAGCCGGGCGATGCCCGGGTGGCCCCCGACTCCGCTTCCCAAGACCACGAATTTCCTGTACTCCCGGACAGTTTCCCCCCCTGCTACACTCACGAGGCAGCCTGCATTGTTGCACCGCGATGCCATGACGCCGCCCCCCGTCGTCCTCATCTCCGATGACGAGCCCCTCATCGTCTCCGCCCTCGCCCGCGAGGGGAAACGGTCCGGGCTGAACTGCATCTCGGACACCACGTCCGAGCGCGTCCTGGAGCTCGCCCGCGAACACCGGCCGGCCGTCATCATCCTGGACATCAACCAGCACCAGGACGGCCGGGACTTGCTCGCCCAGCTCAAGCAGGACCCCAACACCCGTGACTGCAAGGTCATCATCCTCAGCGCCGTCGAGGACCAGTTCACCCGCCACGTCTGCTTCGAGCTCGGCGCCGACGACTACGAGGTGAAGCCCTTCGACCCCACCTTCATGACCCGCGTCGCCCGGCTCGCCTCCTCCGTGGCGCGCCCTCGCACCTGAAGTCCGCCGCGCCTCACGAGCGCAGCGAGCGGATGGCCTCCGCGTAGTCCTTCGCGCCGAAGACGTAGCTGCCCGCCACCAGCACCGTGGCCCCGGCCTCCACCACCCGCTTCGCCGTGGTGGCGTTGATGCCGCCGTCCACCTCGATGTCCACGTCCTTCAGCCCGCGCGCATCCAACATCCCGCGCAGCCGGCGCACCTTCTCCACCGTGGACTCGATGAAGCCCTGCCCACCGAAGCCCGGGTTCACACTCATCAGCAGCACCATGTCCACGTCGCCCAGCACCTCCTCGATGGCCGACAGCGGCGTGCCCGGGTTCAACACCACCGCCGGCTTCGCCCCGGCATTGCGAATCTGCTGAAGCGTCCGGTGCAGGTGCGGACTGGCCTCCACGTGCACCGTCAGCACGTCCGCCCCCGCCTTCACGAAGGCCTCCACGTAGCGCTCCGGCTCCACAATCATCAGGTGCACGTCCAACGGCTTCGTCGCCACCCGATTGATGGCCTCCACCACCACGGGGCCAATCGTGATGTTCGGCACAAAGCGGCCATCCATGACATCCACGTGAATCCAATCCGCACCAGCGGCTTCGATGGCGCGGACCTCTTCGGCCAAACGGCCGAAGTCACAGGACAAAAGCGAAGGAGAGATGCGAACGGGGCGTCGGCTCATGCCGCGCTTCATAACCGCAACCCGCGCGCTGGCTAAGGCCGAACGCAACGCGGCGACGTCCACCAGACAGCCAGGGACCTGCCAGGTGGGTCCCCCGAGGCAGCGTGCTGTCTACCCGTGCTAGAACTTTGTAGCCCTTCGCGGCCGCTGGCCGCTTCTCACGGAGCCGCCTGGTGCTCGCTCAACCCGCCCCACAGCCCGAGCTGAACCGCCGCCTGGCGAAGCTCACGTCCATCCTGGATGTCGCGAAGGCGATGAGCGCCGAGCGCGACCTCGACCTGCTCCTGCCGCTCATCCTCTTCGAGGCCACCAAGGTGGTGGAGGCGGACCGCTGCTCGCTCTTCATCCTGGACCGCGAGCGCAACGAGCTGTGGAGCAAGGTGGCCCAGGGCTCCAAGAGCGAAATCCGCCTCCCGGTGGGCAGCGGCGTCGCCGGACAGGTGGCCCAGACGGGCGCCGTCATCAACATCCCTGACGCCTACGCCGACGCTCGCTTCAACCGCTCGTTCGACGTCTCCAGCGGCTACCAGACGAAGACCATCCTCTGCGTCCCCATGCGCGACGCCGGCGGCGAGGTGACGGGCGTCATCCAGGCCCTCAACAAGCTGGACGGCGCCAGCTTCAACGCCGAGGACGAGGAGCTGCTGCTCGCCCTGGGCGCCCAGGCCGCGGGCGCCATCGAGAACGCCCTCCTCCACGAGGACATCAACCGCCTCTTCGAGGGCTTCGTCTCCGCCTCCGTCGTCGCCATCGAATCCAGAGACCCGACCACCGCCGGCCACTCCGGCCGCGTGGCCGACCTCACCGTGGCCATGGCCCAGGCGCTCGAGCACCTGTCCACCGGCCCCTACGCCCACACGCGCTTCTCCGCCGGGGAGATTCAGGAGCTGCGCTACGCCTCACTGCTGCACGACTTCGGCAAGGTGGGCGTGCGTGAGCCCGTGCTGGTGAAGGCGGAGAAGCTCTACCCCCATGAGCTCGAAGGCCTGCGCGCCCGCTTCCAGCTCGCCCGGAAGGACTTGCAGCTCCAGAGCTACCGCCGCCGCCTGGAGGCGGTGAAGATTCGCGGCCAGGCGAACCTGGCGGAAATCGAGGCCGAGGAAGAGGAGCGGCTCGCCCGCGAGTCGTGGCAGCTGGACGAGGTGCTGGAGTTCATCCTCTCCTGCAACCGCCCCACCGTGCTCGCGCAGGGCAACTTCGAGCGGCTCCACGAGCTGGGCGCGCTGCGCTTCCTGGATGCCCACGACAAGGCCCAGCCGCTGCTGCTGCCGGGGGAAATCCAGTCGCTCTCCATCGCACGCGGCACGCTCTCTCCCGAGGAGCGCCGCGAAATCGAGAGCCACGTCGAACACACCTACCGCTTCCTGTCCCAGATTCCGTGGACGCGCACGCTGCGCCGGGTGCCGGAGATTGCCTACGCCCACCACGAGAAGCTGGATGGCACCGGCTACCCCCGCGCGGAGAAGGACATCCCCGTCCAGTCACGGATGATGTCCATCTGCGACATCTACGACGCGCTCACCGCCAGCGACCGGCCCTACAAGAAGGCCGTGCCGCACACGCTCGCGCTCGACATCCTCCGGCGCGAGTCCGACGCCGGGCAGTTGGACCCGGCGCTCTATGCCGTCTTCATCGAGGCCGACATCCCCCGGAAGGTCCTCCAGGGAATCAAGTAGCCGCTCAGCCCTGGATGGTGTGCAGGCGCAGGCTGTTGATCTTGCCCGGCTGCCCCACCGGCGCGCCGAACACGATGACGATGCGGTCGCCCTTGCGGCCCAGGCCTCGCGCCAGGAGCTCTTCCTCCACGCGCTTCACCATGGCCTCCGTGTCCTGGGTGGGCTCCAGCACGCGCGGCACCACGCCCCACAGCAGCGACAGCCGGCGGCGCACTTCCTGGTTGGGGCTGAAGGCGACAATCGGCACCGTGGGCCGGTAGTGCGACAGCAGGCGTGCCGTCACACCCGACAGCGTGAAGGCCGCGATGAGCGAGGCGTTGCTCGCCTTGGCCGCCTCGCAGGCCACGCGCGCGATGACGTCCGGGAAGTGGTTGGGCAGCCCCAGCGGCGTCTCCAGCACGCGCATCAGCGACTGCGTCGTGCGCGCGGAGGACTCGGCCGCCAGGATGATGCGCTCCATCATCTGCACGGACTCGATGGGGAACTTGCCGCTGGCCGTCTCGCCCGACAGCATCACCGCGTCCGCGCCGTCGAACACGGCGTTGGCCACGTCGCTGGCCTCGGCGCGCGTGGGGCGCGGGTTATCAATCATGGAGTTCAGCATCTGCGTGGCCACGATGACGGGCAGGCCGCGCAGGTTGGAGCGCCGGATGATGTCCTTCTGGACGGCCGGCACTTCCTCGGGGGGAATCTCCACGCCCAGGTCGCCGCGCGCCACCATCACGCCGTCCGTCTTGTCCAGGATGGCGTCCAGCCGGGCAATGGCCTCCGGCTTCTCCAGCTTGGCGATGATGGGCACCGTGCGGCCCACCTCGGCCATGGCCTGGCGCGCGGTGTCCAGGTCGGACGGCTGGCGCACGAAGGACAGCGCGATGTAGTCCACGCCGGCCTTGATGCCGAACACCAGGTCCTCACGGTCCTTCGGCGTCAGCGCCTCCGCTCGCACCGCCACGCCGGGCAGGTTGATGCCTTTGTTGTTCTTCAGCGTGCCGCCGTGGATGACCTCCGTGCGGATGAGCTTCTGCTTGTCCGTCTCCAGGACCTTCAGCTCCAGCAGGCCGTCATCCAGAAGGATGCGGTCCCCCGGATTCACGTCCGCGGCCAGGAACGGGTACGTCGTGGACACGATTTCGTCCGTGCCCGGAACCGTTTCGTCCGTGGTGATGTGGAAGGTGCCGCCTTCCTTCAACTCGGTGCTGCCCTTCACGAAACGGCCGGTGCGAATCTTCGGGCCTTGCAGGTCGCCGAGGATGCCCACCGCCTTGCGAACCTTCAGCGACGCGGCGCGCAGCTTCGCGATGTTCTCCGCGTGCTGCTCGTGGCTGCCGTGGGAGAAGTTCAGGCGAGCCACGTCCATGCCGTTCTCCAGGAGCGCTTCGAGCATCTCCTGGCTCTGGCTGGCGGGACCGAGGGTGCAGACAATCTTCGCTCTTCGCATAGAGCTCGTGAGGATGGGTTTCCCTCACGGCAGCGTCAAGCACGCTGCATGGGCCGCTTCGCTCGGTAAAACGGTAAATGAGCCAGCGAACGACGCGGCGCTCAGCCGCGCAACAGCACGCCCAGGTTCTCCCGCTCCCAACGCAGTGCGGCGGCGTAATGCGGGAATGTTCGCTCGCGTTCGCGGAAGGCACGCGGGTGATGCACGCGGCGGCCACCCCGGCCCGTGCTCGGGAAGAGCTGGTGGAGCATCTCGTGGAAGATGATGAACTCCACGAAGAAGGAAGGCACCTCGGGGGTGTCCAGCGCCGGGTGGATGCGAATCTCACGCGTCTGGTGGTCGTAGACGCCCAGGCGGATGGACTTGCGACGGCGGCGCGGAGGCATGCGCCCCCAGCCAATCCGGGCCTGGATGAGGCCCTGGAAAAAATCTCGGTTGGTGGCGTCGTAAAGCGCCTGGAGGTCGAAACAGCGCCCGCGCGGGTTGAGGTCCGCGTCGGATTCGCGGCGCATCTGGCGGATGCGCGGCTGCTGACCGCGGATGTACTCGTCCAGGATGGCGCCCGCGGTGCGGTGTCCCCGGCCCGCGTAGTCCGCCACCGCGCGCACCACCGGCTCCGGCGCGTCCAGGAACATGTGGTGCAGCCGCAGCGCCAGCACCGCGGAGCCCCGGCGGAAGGACACCATGGTGGAGCGGTTGTCCGTCACCGACAGGCGCACCGGCATGCCCAGCTCGGCGCTCAGCCGCCAGGCCAGCGATTCAGCCCGGGACCACAGCTCCTCCCGCGTGGGCGGACGCGTGGCGATGCGGGGTGCCTCGTCGGGCAGGAGGTTGCGCTGCGGCATGGGCACGGGCGGCGCGACGGGCCGCGGCGAGGGCGCCACGGGCGCGGCAGGTCCCTCCTCGGGCCGGAGTGCGGCCGTTCCCTCCGTCGCGCGGCTGGCGGCAGAGAGACCTCGAGGGAAGAGCGACGTCTGGCGAAATTGCTCGGGGGACACGCGGCTGCGCATCGTACCCCGCACTTCCGGGGACTCAAGGGCGGCGGTCCCCTGCCCGCCTCCTCACCGTCAGCCCGTCAACCGCGCTCGCACGCAGCGTCCACTAACAGGAGGGAAAGGCAGGCGAGCGTACGACGCGCCCTCACGGTGCGGGCGGCTCCGCGTGCCGGGACTTGAGGAGCCGCTCCAGGCGCTCGGTCTCCATGCGCACCACGAAGGTCTTCTCGCGCGTGAAGGTCACCTGCCCCGGCGCGCCGCCCTTCACCTTGCGCACGAACTTCGCGGGCACGTAGCTCACCTCACCGCGCGGCTCGCCCTTGGCCCCGGAGTGGTGCAGCGCCAGGTGCGCCGCATCCAGTAACACCTCCTGCGCCACCTCCTGCCCCTTCTCCAGCGGCAGCACCACGTGGCTGCCCGGGACACCGCGCGCGTGGAGCCACAGATGCCAGGGCCTGGCCACCTTGAAGGTGAGCGCGTCGTTGTCCTCCGAGCCGCGCCCCACCCAGATGCGCGCCCCGCCATGGCCCACGTACTCCTTGAAGGGCCGGCCCTCCCGCGCGCCCTCGCCCCCACTGGGGAGCTGCAGCACCTCCGCCTGCGACAGCAGCGCAGCGTCCTCCATCCGCTCAATCTGCGTGAGCGCCTGCTGCGCGTGCGCCACCTCGCGCGCCAGCTCCGCCTCGCGGTGACGCGCCTGCTCCACGCCCCGCAGCAGCCGCCGGTACTGGTGGAAGTGCCAGTCCGCCTCCTCCTTCGGGGTGCGCTTCGGGTCCAACGTCACCCGGACCTCCTTCGCGCCCTCCTCTGTATAGGCGGTGAGCACCGCCTCGGTGGCGCCCCGCTTGAGGCGGTAGAGGTTCTGCGCCAGCAGCTCGCCCACCTCGCGGTGCTTCTCCGCGTCCGGGCCGCGGGCCGCCTCGGCGCGCACCTTCTCCAACGTGCGGGAGGCGCGCTTGAGGCGCGCGCGGTACGGCTGCGCCAACCGGCGGCGGATGGTCTCCGAGCGGCTGGCCTTGTCGCGCGCTCCGAGCAGCCGCTCCGCGGCCTGGGAATACGGCAGCGCATCCGAGTCCTGGGGAGCGAGCCGCGAGGGTTGGCTCCGAGCCTTCTCGCGGGCCTCGGGCGGCGGCGGCTCCGGCGGCGTCCACGCCGCGCCCGGATGCAGGCCCCGGCGCTGCGCGAAGCCCTCACCGGAGAGCATCAGCACGCGGCCAGTGTCGCTGAGCAGCAGCAGACCACCGGGCGCGCCCACCTCCAGGAGGAGGCGCCGGCGCACGTCCTCGCGCTCGAAGTCGAAGGCCACCACGCGCTCGGCTTCCATGAAGCGGGCGCCCAGGAGCTTGAAGCCTGTCAGCTCCTGACGCAGCCACCGCTGGAAGGGGGCGGGCTCGCCCGGCGTGGGGAAGCGATCATCCGCCACGGATACCCGGGCCAGGTCGCCTTCCGCGCACAGGCACAACAGGATGGATTTGCCCGGGACGCGAAGCTCCACGTAGGCGAGCCTGGGAAGGGGACACCAGGCCTTCTGCGCCACCGCGCCAGTGAGGCGCTCCGCCAGCTCCGCCACCACCTGCTCCAGCTCCACGGGACGCAGCGACATGGGGCACTCCGGGTCCTGAAAATGAAAACGGCCCGGCGGGTTTCGCCGAGCCGTTCACCGGACGTCAACTACCGTCCGCTCATGACGACGGGACTGCTCAGGACTCCGGCGTAACCGGGGCCGCCACCGTCTTGGCCTTGGTGGTGCGCTTGCGAGCCGGGGCCTTCTTGGCCGCCTTGCGGGTGGTCTTCTTGGCGGCCGCCTTCTTGGTCGCGGTCTTGCCAGCCGTCTTGCGAGCGGTCGTCTTCTTCGCCGACTTCGCCGCCTTCGTGGCCTTCGCGGTCTTGGCAGCCTTCTTGGTCGCGGACTTCGCAGCGGTCTTCTTCTTAGCGGCCATCAGAATCCTCCAGTTCAGTGGTTGGCCCCAGGTCAACCGAGGCCCTGCACTCTTCTTGATGGGAGTGAGTGCTTGAAGTGAATGGTACGGGCGACATGCCAGTGTGTCAACGCATGGTGATGTATTGCATCGCGTGCGAGGCCGATTTTTCGGCATCGAGCGCGTCCGGAGGTGCCGAACGCCACCTCGCGGACACTCGCGAGCGCATCCGAGGTGTCGCGCGCGAGGCCGAGTTTCCGGCTCCGGACACGTTTCGGCCACTTTCGAGCACGACGTCGGCGCATGCCGCGGCGCATGCGCGCGAGCGACGCGGCGCTTTTCGTCGTGGGGTGCGGCGTCTACGGTTCACCACCACATGAGCGCCACCGAGCAGACCTTCCCCGCGGACTTCACCTTCGGCGTCGCGACCGCCGCGTACCAGGTGGAGGGCGGCATCGAGAACGACTGGGCCGAGTGGGAACGCGCCGGGAAGCTGAAGGAGCCGGACGCTCGCTGCGGCCCCGCGGTGGACCACTGGAACCGCTACGAGGAGGACTACGCCCTGGCCCGGGCGGTGGGCGCCACCGCGTTCCGCATCTCCCTGGAGTGGGCGCGCATCGAGCCGGAGCGCGGGCGCTTCGACGAGGCGGCGCTGGAGGCCTACCGGGAGCGGCTCCTGAAGATGAAGGCCCATGGCCTGCGGCCGGTGGTGACGCTCCACCACTTCACGCACCCCACCTGGTTCCACCGGGAGACGCCGTGGCACCAGCCGGCCAGCGTGGACGTCTTCCGGCGGTACGCGAAGCGGTGCGCGGCGCTGCTGGAGGGGCTGGACGCGCTGGTCATCTCCTTCAACGAGCCCATGGTGCTGCTGTTGGGGGGGTATCTGCAGGGCGCCATTCCTCCGGGCCTCGCGGATGGCCCCACCACCATGCGGGCCATGGAGAACCTGGTGCGCTCGCACGTGGCCGCCCGGGAGGAGCTGTTGTCCCGGCTGGGCCGCGTGGAGCTGGGCATCTCCCAGAACATGCTCGCCTTCGCGCCGGACCGCTGGTGGCACCCGCTGGACCGCGCGCTGGTGAGGCTCGGGGCCCAGGCCTACAACCATGCGTTCCACGAGGCGCTGGCCACCGGCAAGCTGCGCGTCACCATGCCGGGCGTGGCCTCCACGCGCGTGGACATCCCTGGCGCGCGCGACTCCGTGGAGTTCATCGGGGTGAACTACTACACCCGCGCGCACCTGCGCTTCGTGCCGCGCCCGCCCTTCATCGAGTTCAAGTACCGGGACGTCCATGGCCGGGGCCTCACCGACATCGGCTGGGAGGACTGGCCGGAGGGCTTCCTCCAGACGCTGCGCGACGTGAAGCGCTACGGGAAGCCGGTGTGGATTACGGAGAACGGCATCGATGACCGCGCCGGCGCCCGCCGCCCCCACTACCTCCATTCCCACCTGGCCCAGGTGCTGGCCGCGCGCGCGCAGGGCGTGGACGTGCGCGGCTACCTCTATTGGAGCCTGCTCGACAACTTCGAGTGGCTGGAGGGCTGGGGCCCGCGCTTCGGCCTCTACCACGTCGACTTCGACACGCTCCGCCGCAGCCCCACGCCCGCGTGTGACTACTTCCGCGCCGTGGCCACCGGACGGAAGCTGGTACCGCCAGACGCCGTCCGCCCCTCGGGCAATTGAGCGGCGCGCCGCCCACGAAGGGCACGCGCTCCCTCCTTATATATAGAGAAGCGCCGTGCCCTCAGCCCAGGGCCGCCCGGTAGTCCACGTCCTGCTCCTCACCGGGGCCCGCCAGGTCCACCTGGGCCGCGGCGAAGAAGCGGCGCACGCAGTCCTCCACCGCTGACGGCAGGTCCAGGCCGTTCACCTCCGCACGGAAGGCCGCGGCGCCGTACAGGCCGTGGGCGTACCACGCCAACTGCTTGCGGAAGGAGCGCACGGCGCCCAGCGGGTCCCCCATGAAGTCCAGGTGCGCCCGGAAGTGCTCCAGCACCAGCTCGCAGCGCTCGCGCGGCGTGGCGGGCGGGCCTCCGAGCAGCTCGCGGAAGATCCACGGGTTGCCCAGCGCGGCGCGGCCAATCATCACGAAGTCACAGCCGGTGGTCTCCAGCATGCGCACCGCGTCCGCGGGCGTCTTCACGTCCCCGTTGCCGATGATGGGCAGCTCCGGGAAGTGGCGCTTGAGGTCGGCGATGACGCTCCAGTCCGCCTGCCCCGAATAGCCCTGCTCGCGCGTGCGGGGGTGGATGGCCAGCCCCGCGCAGCCCGCCTCCTGGAGCGCGCCAGCCACCTGAAGATAGTTCAGGCTGCGGGCGTCCCAGCCCGAGCGAATCTTGCAGGTGACGGGCAGGCCGGTGGCCTCGCGGATGCGCCGGACGATGTCCGCCGCGCGGGGCACGTCACAGAGCAGGCCGCTGCCCGCCCCGTTCTTCACCACCTTCTTCACCGGGCAGCCCATGTTGATGTCGATGATTTGCGCGCCCGCCTCGCGCCCCACCACCGCGGCCCGAGCCATGGCGTCCGGCTCGCCACCGTAGATTTGGAGCGAGTAGGGCCGCTCCACCTCGGCGTCGTAGCGCAGGTACTTCAACGTCCGCTGGTTGGCGCGCATCAGCCCCTGCGAGCTGACGAGCTCGGTGGGACAGAGCGCCGCGCCCAGACGGAAGGCGAGCACACGGAAGGGCATCTCGCTCACCCCGGCCATGGGGGCCAGGATGTACGGATTCGGCAGGGTGTAAGGACCAAGCTGCGGCATGAAGGGCGGGGAACCTAGCGGATTTGCCCGGGACATGGCGGAGACGGTGAGCAAGTGCCTGCGCCCGGAGGTCCTAACGGTTAAGGTCCGTCCCCATGTTCCGCTTTCGCCTCGGGAGCATTCCCGTCGAAGTCCACCCCAGCCACCTGCTGGTGTCCGGCATGCTGGCCTGGAGCTCCGTCCCCGCGGCCCAGAACGGCTGGCCGTTCCGCCAGGTGGATGGAGCCCCCCCCCTGGGCCACGCCAGCGCGATGGTGGTCTACATCCTGTCGTGGATGCTCATCGTCTTCGTGTCCGTGCTCATCCATGAGATGGGGCATGCGCTGGCCAGCCGCCTGTTCGGCTACCGGCCAAGCATCGCGCTCGTCTGGATGGGTGGCCACACGCTCCCCACCGACGCGCCTGGCCCCCTCCCGTGGAAGCGGGACCTGCTCATCACCGCGGCCGGCCCCTTCTTCGGGCTGATGCTGGGGGTGACGAGCGGGGTGGGCTACCTCCTGCTCGAGGGCCGCTCGCCCGCGCTCGACTTCTTCCTGCTCACCTTCATGATCGCCAACTTCTTCTGGGCGTTCCTGAACATGCTGCCCGTGCTCCCGCTGGATGGGGGGCGCATCACCACCACCCTGGCCACGCGGGTGTTCGGTCCACGGCGCGGCTTCGTGCTGGCGCAGGGGCTGGCGCTGCTGGTGTGCGTGGGGGCCGTGGTGTACGGCCTGCGGTCGGGTTGGCTCCTGCTCACCCTCATCTTCGCCATGTACGGCATGCAGTCCTTCCGCGTGGTGGCGGAGGCGCTGCGCAACGGACAGGCGCAGAGCGTCCCACTGGAAGGGCCGCTGGCGGAGAAGCTGCGCGAGGCCCGGGCCGCGCTCGACGCGGGCCGCATGGACGAGGCGCGGCGGCTGGGCGCGTCCGTGCTGGAGGCCAACGAGGGCCTGACGCCGCGAGTGGCCAGCCATGCCCACCACCTGATGGGCTGGATTGCCCTGAAGGAGGGCCAGGGCCGCCAGGCGCTGGACCACTTCTCGCAGGTGCAGGGCCTGCCCGTGGAGCCGCACGCGGTCGCGGCGTCCTTCTCCCTGGTGGGCGATGACGCCCGCGCGGTGGAGTGGTGGAAGCAGGCCTGGCAGTCCTCGTCGGACCGGACCGTGATGCACGAGTACGCCGGCACGCTCATCCGCATGGGCCGCGAGTCGGAGGCCCTGAAGCTCCCGGGCCTGGACCCGGAGGCCGCGTTCTCCTGCGCGGAGCGGGTGCTCTTCATCCGGGGCGCGTACTCGGAAGCCGCGGCCGTGGGCGAGGCGGCGCTGCATCACGCGCCCAGCGCCACGCTGGCCTATGACGCGGCCTGCGCCCATGCCCGCGCGCGCAACGTGCCTGACGCGATGCGGCTGCTGCGCCGCGCCACGGAGCTGGGCTTCACCGATGGGGCCTATGCCGCCTCGGACGAGGACCTGGCGCCGCTCCATGGGTACCCCGCATTCGAGGAGTGGTTGACGGAGCTGCGGCAATCCGCCGCCTCCTGACAGAGGGATGACAGGCGGGGGTGTTGATGCGGGGTGAGGCTGAGCACGTTCCAGCTCGGCCCACCCAGCGCACGAGGCTCCCTTGCAGACACCGTCCCCAGCCCTGCCCGCGGCGGATGAGCGCCTCAACTGGCTCTCCTCCATCCCCTTCTTCGCGGTCCACCTGATGTGCCTGTTCGTCTTCGCCGTCGGCGCGAAGCCGGTGGACGTGGCCGTGTGCGTCGGCCTCTACGTCGTGCGCATGTGGGGCATCACCGCGGGCTTCCACCGGTACTTCTCCCACCGGGCCTTCAAGACGGGACGCGTCTTCCAGTTCATCCTCGCCTTCGTGGGCAGCATGTCCGCGCAGAAGGGCGTGCTGTGGTGGGCGGCGCACCACCGCCACCACCACCGCTATTCGGACCAGGCGGAGGACATCCACTCGCCCCTGCAGAAGGGCTTCTGGTGGAGCCACGCGGGGTGGATTCTCTCCGACAAGTACAACGACACCCGCATGGAGGGCATCAAGGACTTCGCCCGCTTCCCGGAGCTGGTGTGGCTCAACCGCTTCCACCTGGTGCCGCCCGTCCTGCTGGCCGTGGCGCTCTACTTCATCGGCGGCTTCTCCATGCTGGTGTGGGGCTTCTTCGTCAGCACCACCCTGCTGTGGCACGGCACCTTCACCATCAACTCGCTCAGCCACATCTTCGGCAAGCGCCGCTACAAGACGACGGACACCAGCCGGAACAACTGGCTGCTGGCGCTCGTCACCCTGGGCGAGGGTTGGCACAACAACCACCACTTCCATCAGAACACCGCCAACCAGGGCTGGTTCTGGTGGGAGGTGGACCTCAGCTACTACTCGCTGAAGGTGCTCTCCTGGTTCAAGGTGGTGGAGGGGCTGCGGCTTCCCTCCGAGGCCACGAAGTTCGCGTTCCAGAAGTACACCGACGAGGAGCGCGCGGCGCTGGCGGCCCCCACCCGCTTCTGGGGTGCTTCGGGCGCGCGGGCCCAGTTCGTGGCCACGAAGGCCGCGGGGGATGCGGCCCGGGCCGCCAGTGATGCCGCGAAGGCCGCGGGCGACAAGGTGCGAGAGGCCCTGACGACCGCTGCGGACCACCTGCCCACCTCCGCGCCGCCCCCCTCCGCCATGCTCAAGCGGCGGTAGCCGTTCGAAGCTGAAGCGAAACCGTGACGCGCCTGTCATGGGCGCGACCCGACGGCTGGCCGCCCTGCACACGTCCGCGTCACGAACCTTGAGTGGCGCCTGACCCACTGTTAGTGGGACCTGCAATGAATGCAGGGGATGTACCCGCATCAAGCGCGGCGGCCCAGCGCGCCCTCTGGGCACAACTGCGCGCGGCGATGGGCCGCTTCGTCCACGCCGCGCTGAGAGCGTCCAACCGCCTGCGGCTGCCCGGCCCCTCCGTCCTACCGGTAGCGGGCGCGGTGGTCGGTCTGTACAGCGGGCTGGCGGCCGGCATCTTCTCCAACCTCATCGGGTTGGTGAGCGGGCTCACCTTCGGGGCAGCCTCGCTGAAGCACACGCTTCGCCAGGACCAGTTCCAGTCGCTCATGGAGGCGTTCGCCGCGGCCCGCTGGCATCCGGAGTACGCCTTCATCGGCGTGCCCCTGGCATCCGGCGCGCTGCTGCTGGCGCGCATCATCGAGCCTGGCGGGCCCCGTGACGAGGTGAAGCGCCGGCTGCGCCTGCTGGCCCTGCTGGCCCTGGGCGGGCTGTCGCTCTACTACCCGCTGGTGGCGCTGTCCGCGCTCAATAGCGTGTTCGGCCACAGCCACAACCTGCCCGAGGCGCTGCCCCACCTTCCGTGGTGGCTGATGCTGCTGGCGCCCACGCTGGGCGGCGTGGTGGTGGGCCGGCTGCTGCGGGACAAGCCGGAGACGCATGGCCACGGCGTCCCCGAGGTGGTGCGGGCGGTGAAGAGTGGCGCCAACGCCCTGCCGGCGGACCGGGGCCTGCTGAAGCTGGTGGCGTCCGCCATCACCATTGGCAGCGGCGGCTCGGCGGGCCGCGAGGGGCCCATTGTCTACGGCGGCGCGGCGTTCGCTTCCACCGTGGGCCGGGTCCTGGGCTTCAGCCGCAAGGAGCTGTCCATCCTCCTGGCGTGCGGCGCGGGCGCGGGCATCTCCGCGTCCTTCAACGCCCCCATCGCCGGCGCCGTGTTCGCGATGGAAATCATCCTTCGCGAGTTCGAGCTGCGCGTCTTCTCCCCCATCATCCTGGCCAGCGTGGCCGGCACCCTGGTGAGCCAGGGCGTCATGGGTGAGTCCGCCATGCTCCGGCACGTTCCCTACGAGCTGGTCAGTGGCGGCGAGGTGCTGGCCTACGCGGGCCTGGGCATCGCCTGTGGGCTGCTCGCCTTCACCTTCGTGCAGTTGCTGCACGGCGTGGAGCACTACTTCCATGGCCATGTGAAGGACCGGCTGTCCCCGTGGCTGGGCAGCAAGCCGCTGCCCCTGCGCGCGGGGCTGGGCGGTCTGTGCGCCGGCATCCTGGCCTTCGCCAGCCCCACTGTCTGGGGCAGCGGGCACGACTACATCAACCTGGCCGCGCTGGGACGGCTGCCCTTCCTGTTCCTCATCACCGCGTGTCTGCTGAAGCTGGTGGCCACGGCCCTCACCATCGGCTCGGGTGGCTCTGGCGGGACGTTCTTCCCGGCGGCGCTCATTGGCGCCATGGCGGGCGGCGCCTTCGGCACCCTGGTGCACTACTTCTTCCCGGAGAGCACCGGCCCCAGTGGCGCGTATGC
The DNA here is from genome assembly GCF_006547355.1 of Myxococcus sp. AB036A. Taxonomy (NCBI): domain Bacteria; kingdom Pseudomonadati; phylum Myxococcota; class Myxococcia; order Myxococcales; family Myxococcaceae; genus Myxococcus; species Myxococcus sp. AB036A. The sequence continues at coordinate 20,491 of NZ_VHLC01000061.1, forward strand.
CCTGGTGGGCATGGGCGGCGCGGTGGCGGCGCTCACCCGCGGGCCGCTCACGGGAATGATGATGCTGTACGAGCTGAGCGGGAACCACGACATCATCCTGCCGCTGATGGTGACGTGCACCATCGCCTCGGCGCTCTGTCACTACCTCACCGAGCGGAAGACGCCGAAGGTCCAGAGCGACACGGACCTGCTGGAGGCCACCCCCGTCCGCTCGCTGATGACCCACCTGACACCCGTGCCCGCGGGCACGCCGCTGCGGGCGCTGACGGACCTGCTGCTCACCTCCGAGGCGGGCACCCTGCCCGTCCTGGACACCGTGGGCCGCATCTACGGCACCGTGCAGGTGGAGCAACTGCGCGAAGTGTGGCGCGATGAATCCGTGTACCCGCTGCTGGTGGCCAGTGACCTGGCGCGCAAGCTGCCCGCGCTCTCCCCCGACGCGAACCTGTCCCATGCCCTCCACGTCATGGACCACGAGGACGTGGATGCCCTGCCCGTCAGCGTCCCGGTGGGCAGCCCCACCTGCGGGCTGCTCACCCGCGCCGCGGTGCGCAGGTTCCTCTTCTCGAAACATGCCCAGGCCCACGCGTCGGGCAACTACCCGGTCAGCCCCACCGAGGCGAGCTGACGCCCCACCCGCTCAGTGCGTGGGGGTGCCCGCTGGAGACAGCACCCCCTGCGTGCCCACGAGGCTGGCGTAGGCGGAGAGGTAGCGGCTGGCCATCCGCCGGGGCGTGTACGTCAGCGCCCACGCCCGCGCGCGCAAGGCCAGCCGGGTGCGCAGCCCGGTGTCCTCGCGCAGCCGCTCCAGCGTCTCCACCAGGGCATCCACGTCGTCCGGGGGCACGAAGCACGCGGCTCCATCTCCCCACACCTCGCGCAGCGCCGGAATGTCGCCCAGCACCAGCGCGCAGCCGGACAGGGCCGCCTCCAGCGCGGTGAGGCCAAAGGGCGCGTAGCGGGCCGGCAGCACATAGATGGATGCGCGCGACATCCACTCCGCCAGGACATGCGGCTCCAGGTGCCCCATCCACTGGAGGTGGCGCGGCTCCGCCTTCCGCTCGGAGGGATGGCGCGCGTCTCCCGCGAGCCGTACCGGCCAACCCAGGCGGGGCGCGGCGGCGTCCAGCACGGCGACATTCTTCGCGGCGTCCCACGGACTGCCCACGCCGAGGATGAAGGGCTCCCGCTCCGAGCGAGGCGGCACCCGGTCCGAGCGCCGCCCATGGGGGATGACCTCCGCGGCGGGCAGCGGGCCATAGTGCATCTGGAGGGACTCGAGCAGGTCCCGGCTCGGCGTCACCACCCGGCCCGCGGCGCCGAGGCCCGCGGTGACGGCCTCGCGATAGCGCGCATGGTTCGCGGGCGCGTCCTCACCCTTCACCGCCCGCCACCACGACAGGCGGCAGGCGTGCCCCACCACCAGGGGCCGGTGCAGCCACGGCAGCGCCCCGTGCACGTAGCCATTGAGGTGCACCACGTCCGGACGCACGCGGCGCTCCAGCGCGAGCAGCCAGTCACCCGCCGCGCGCACGTCGTCCCACGGGTCCTCCATCCACTCCAACCGGAAGCGCCCCTCCTCCACGGTGAGATTGGGAATGCCCCGCGCCTCCGCCCACTGCGCGCTGGTGAGCGGCGCCCCCATGGTCGCCAGCGTCACCTCCACCCCGTGCGGCGCGAGCGCCCGGGTCAGCTCCAGCGCGTACGTCCAGACGTCGCCCACGGCGTCGGCCGTCATCAGCACCCGCCGCACCGTCCGGCTCGACGTGACGTCATTGCCGTGCGCATGCCTGCCCTCGTGGGGTGGGGCATGGGTCTCCTGACCTTCCATTCCACTCGCCATGCGCATCCGCTGACTGTTCATGGTCCCCCCGCAGAGCCCCGGACTCGTGGAGGGCAACGTAGGCCGAGCGCCTCCATGGGAGGATTGCCCCACCGCGCCCCTTCCCTGCATGACATCCGATGGATGAAGAGGCGAAGCCCCGCCCAGGCCCCTCCTCGTCCGTCCGCCGGGCCCGGCAGATACCTTCCGCTACACCCTGGCCGACAGACGCCCGAAGGGTCATGCTGGGAACACGAGAGGCCCTCCATGGAGATTCTCCGAGCGACTCCGTCCGAGCACACGCTGCTTCGAAACCTCTACCCACTCTACCTCCACGACCTGAGCGAGTTCGGCGTCGACTACGCCCTGGACGAGCAGGGGCGCTGGCGGCCGGACTTCCTGCCCACGTGGCTGATTCAAGCCCCCGAGGTCCACCCCCTGCTGCTGCGCTGGGAGGGCCGCGTCGTGGGCTTCGCCTTCGTGGGCCAGTCCCCCTTCCCCTACATGACGCCTGGACGCGACTTCCGGATGAGCGAGTTCTTCATCCTGCGAAACGAGCGGCGCATCGGCCTGGGACGGCTCGCGGCCAGGGCCGTGTTCGACCTCTTCCCCGGCATCTGGGAGCTGTCCCAACTGCCGCGCAACCGCCCCGCCATCGCCTTCTGGCGCAGGGTCATCGACGAGTACACGGGGGGCGCCTTCGAGGACACCTTCATCGATGGCTCCCCCGCACAGGTCTTCGACAGCCGGCAGCGCGTGGCGCCCGCACAGGGACGGTAGCCACGTGCCTTGCGCGGCTACTTCGTGCCTGAATCCGGCGTCTTCGCGTCAGCGCCGGCCGGCTTGCGCAGCGGGCACGCGACAATCGCTCCGTGCGGGTTGATGGCGTCGTTGCCGGACTCGACCTTGAGAATCTTCAGGCCCTCCCCCACGACGAACGTGTACCGCTTCGGCACCGACAGCAGCGGCATCTTCACGTCATAGGCGGAGACGACCTTCCCTTCAGGGTCGGGGATGAACGGGAACGGCGCCTTCAGCTCGGTCTTGAAGCGCGTGAGCGTCTCCGCGTCATCCATGCTGATGGCCAACACCTGCCCCTGCGCCTTCTCCACGTCCGCGTAACGGTCCCGGTACGCCTTGAGCTCGCGGGTGCAGCCGCCCGTGAAGGCCTTGGGGAAGAAGGCCAGGATGACGGGGCCCTTCTTCACCATCTCCGACAACGTGTAGACGTTCCCCGCGGAGTCCTTCGCCGTGAAGTCCGGCGCCGTCTCTCCGGCCTGGGGAATGGCACCGCTGAAGAATCCCGCAACGAGCAATGGCACGAGCATGGGCGGGACTAGACAGGACATCCCGCCCCCGGACAAGGCAGAGGCGGGCTACTTCTTCGCCGCCTCCGCCATCCGCGCCCACACCGCCGACGCGGCCTCGCGCGCCTGCTCCGCCACCACGGAGGGGCTCACCGACAGCGGCCGGCGCGCCCACATGCGCCACACACCATCCACCATCACCGCCTCCACGTGCCGGCTGCCCAGGCCGAACACCACGTGCCAGGCCAGGTTCTCCGCCGTCAGCGGCGTGGCCGGCAGGTAGTCCAGGATGAGCAGGTCCGCGAGCGAGCCCTCGCGCATGGGCCCCACCGATGCTTCGAAAATCTGCGACGCCATGCGGTGCCCGTTGGCCAGGTAGCGCAGCACATCGATGGGCTGTCCCGCCTCACGTGAGCGCAGGTACGCAGCCTGCGCCTCCGCGAACAGGTCCGCCGACACGCCATCCGCGCCCAGCGTGGCGCGGGCCCCGAACTTCAGCGCCGGCGCGTACCCCACCTCCAGCCCCTGGTTGGCGCGCGGCGTGTGCACCAGCCACGCACCGGTGGCAATCACCTGCGCCAGGTCCGCCCAGTCCAAATGGCCCACGTGCGCCAACTGACTCTTGGGCGACAGCAGGCCCGCCTCCAGCAACCGTGACACGGGCGAGGCACCGTAGTTCTCGTTGGACAGGCGCTCGTCGAGCGGGTCCTCCGCAAGTGGCAGGTGCAGGCCGCCATCGCCCAGCGCCTTCAGCGCCTCCGAGAGCCCTGACAGCGCATCCGGCCCGATGGTGAAGCACGGCGCCGCGCCCACCTGCCCCCGGAAGCGCCCCTTCGCCTTCTTCGCGAAGCTGACCGTCTCCTCCAGCCCCTCCTCGCGGCCGAGCGCACCCTGGCGATCCGACACCGCGTAGGAGAGCACGCCGCGCACCCCCACCTCATGGAGCCCGCGCGCCAGCCGCACCAGCGAGCCCGAAATCGCCTTGGGCGAGGAGTGCAAATCGCACACGGTGGTGGTGCCGCACTGAAGCGCCTCCAGCCCTCCGGCACAGCCCGCAACCTGCACGGCGTCCAGGTCGAGCGCGTTCTCGTACGGCCACGCCACCTGCTCGAGGATTTCCTGGTAGGTCTCCAGCGGCGGGCGCGGCATGCCACGGCCCAGCACCGCGTACAGGCGGTGGTGCGCGCTCACCAACCCCGGGAAGACGAGCTTGCCCGACAGCGCCACGACTTCGTCATCCGGGCCCGGCGTCAGGTCCGGCCCACGGGCGACGATTCGCTCTCCTTCGATGCGCAGGTCCACGCGCTCGACCAGCGCCGGCTCCAGTTCGACGACGTAACCACCCTTGAGGACTGTGCCCAACCATCCCTCCGGCCGCAGCGCGTGCGTGTGTCTGGGCCACCTCCCGCCAGGCCCATGAGACAGGACGGACGTTAACATTCCCGCTCCCTCGCGCGAGCGGGGAGGTAGAGGACCCCCACCCGCCGTAATGGCCACAACACTGTGCGCGGACGGGCGCCTACACGTAGACTGCGCGCACTTTGGAGCCGGAGCAGAACCCCTATCAGGTGGGTCGCTACCGACTGTCCGCGCGAATCGCGACAGGCGGCATGGCGGAGGTGTACCTGGGCCGCCGCATCGAGGACGACGGCAGCCGTGGGCCCTCGGTCGCGGTGAAGCGGTTGATGCCGCACCTCGCCTCGGACCGGCGCGTGGTGCAGATGTTCCTCAACGAGGCCCGCATCACCGCGCAGGTGAGACACCCCAACGTCGTCACCATCATCGAGCTGGGCATGGAGGGCACCGAGCCCTTCATCGCCATGGAGCTGCTGGAGGGACGTTCGTTCGCTGAGCTGCGTCAGGAGGCCGCCGAGCACGGACACCGCGTGCCGCTGGGCATCACCCTGCGCGTGCTGGTGGAGGCCTGCCGGGGCCTGGACGCGGCGCACCGCGCCGTGGATGAAGCGGGCCGGCCGCTGCGCATCGTCCACCGCGACTTCACGCCCGACAACATCCACGTGGGTGTGAATGGCGCGGTGAAGGTCATCGACTTCGGCATCGCCAAGGCGGACGCGCTGGGCTCGGGCACGGAGCCCGGCACCCTCAAGGGCAAGTTCTTCTACATGTCGCCGGAGATGATTGCCGGCAAGCCGGTGGACCACCGCGCCGACCTGTTCGCCGCGGGCGTCATGCTCTACGAACAGCTCTGTGGCCGCCGGCCCTTCACCGGACTGTCCGCCGACGAGGTGCTGGGCCGCATCGCGGAGGGACGCCCCAAGCCGCCCACCGCCTTCGACCCGTCCGTGCCCACCGCGCTGGAGCTGGTGTGCCTCACCGCGCTGGCCCGAGAGCCGGCCGCGCGCTTCGACAGCCTGGAAGACTTCATCGCCGCCATCGAGTCGATTGGTGGCGCAGCGGAGATGGCCACACCCGAGCAGTTGGCCGCCTACGTGGATTCACTCTTCCCTCCGGACCGCGACCCCAAGCGACTGGCCCTGCGGCGCGCGCGGCTCGCGGACCCGTCCCACGGAAGTACGCCGGCGCCCCACACCCGGCCCATCCTGGGCGTAGTCGACGCTCCCACCGCGTGGCCCCAGGTCTCCCGGACCACGAACCCCGACGCGGCGACGGTGGCGGGCGCCACGCGGAAGGCACCCACGAGCACGGCCGCCTCCACCGCCGCGGATGAACACACCCCGAGCAGGCGACGCTCGCGCCTGGTCCCGCTCATCGCGGGCGTGCTCGCGCTGGGTGCAGCGGGCGCGGGTGCGACGTGGTTCCTCACGCGTCCCGCAGCGCCCCCCGCCGAGCGCCTGGCCCGGGCGGAGTCCGCCTCCACGGCGGATGCGAAGGCGGCTGCCCTGGAGGGACTGGCGTCGGATGACCGGGCAAGCGCGGAGGAGCTGAGCCGGGCGGGCGCGCTGCTGCTGGAAGCCGGCGCGCACGCGCAGGCCCTGGCCCTGGCGGATGGCTTCGCTGCGCGCTTTCCCAAGGACATCGAGGCGCACCTCATCGCCGCGCGCGCCGCCACGGAGCTGCGACTGGGCAAGCGGGCCGAGCGCGCCATCGAGGAGGCCACCGCGCTGGCCCCCAAGGACCTCCGCCCACCGCTGGCGCTGGCCGAGCTGCGCGAGCGTCAGGGGGACATCCCGGGCGCGCTGGCCGCGCTGGCCACGGTCCACGCCCGGAAGCCCGGCTCCGCGAAGGTGACGCCCCGCTACGGCTTGCTGCTCTCGCAGAGTGGCCGGCTGGAGGAGGCCGCCAGCGTGCTCTCCGCGTGGACGCGCTCCCACGATGACGCCGCGAGCCTCGCCGAGCTCGGCTTCGTGCGCTTCCGACAGCAGCGCGTGGACGAGGCCGCCACCCTGCTCAAGCGCGCGATTCGGAAGGCGCCCAAGCTCGCCGTGGCGCACTACTACCTGGGGGCCGTGCTCTTCCGGCAAGGCGACACCGCGGGCGCCGAGCGTGCCTACGTCGAAGCGGACCGGCTCTCTCCCGAGGACCCACGGGCGCTGGCCTCCCGTTGCCAGCTCCACGCCCACACCGGCAACACGGCGGGGGTCACCGAGGTGAAGCGCGCCTTGTCCGAGCGCTTCCCGACGCGCGCGGAGGCCCTGGCCGCGGAGTGCGTCGCGGTGAAATGACGCCGACACTTCGTGCGTCACGGCTCCGGCCCATTAACTTCGAGGCCATGCGCTTTCGCAGCACTCGCCTCGCCCTCGGAGTCCTGCTCGCTGGTGCCACGGCGTGCTCGTCCTCGGACACTTCGCGCCGGCCCACGGAGGATGCCGGCATCGTCCCTCCCACGGGTGAGGAGCCCGCGGTGCCGGAGCGCACGGCCTGCACCGGCCTCACGGTAGGGCCCGGCACCTACGACTGGACGGTGGAGCACGACGGGCGCACCCGCCACTACCGCGTCCACGTCCCCCCGGGCTACGACGCCACCCGGCCCACCGCCGCCGTGCTGGCCTTCCATGGCCTCGGCTCCAACGAGGTGGAGATGGAGGGGCTGATGCGCCTGTCCCCGCTGGCCGACACGGAGGGCTTCCTCGCCGTGTATCCCCGGGGCCTCGGCGCCTCCGAAATCAATCACCAGGGGACTGACGGCCCCTACCGGGGATGGAACGCGGGCGCGTGCTGCGGCCCCGCCTGGACGGCCAAGGTCGATGACGTAGGCTTCGTGGACACGTTGCTGGCGGACCTGGACACGCGCGTGTGCGTGGACACGCGCCGGACCTTCGCCACGGGCTTCTCCAACGGTGGCTTCTTCTCGTACCAACTGGCCTGCCAGCGCGCGAGCCGCTTCGCCGCCATCGCCCCCGTGGCGGGCATGGAGGGCGCCACGCCCTGCAACCCGTCGCGCCCCGTGCCGGTGCTGCACATGCACGGCACCGCCGACCCGGTCATCCGCTACCAGGGTGGCAGCAACCTGGGCCCCTTCGGCGGCACCTACCCGTCCGCCGAGGAGTCCGTGCGCCGCTGGGCCGAGCGCAACGGCTGTACGGGCCCCACCGTGGAGACGTACCAGCAGGGCGACAGCACCTGCACCGCCGCCACCGGGTGCCGCCCGGAGTCCGCCACCGCGTCCCTGTGCACGGTGCAGGGCGGCCAGCACACCTGGCCCGGCTTCACGGACTTCAACCACGGCGGCACACCCCACCTGGACGCCACGCGGGAAGCGTGGAAGTTCTTCCAGACACGCCCCCGGCCCTGAGCCCACCGCGAGGAGAACCCCGCCATGCCGTCACGCGCCCTCATCATCAACGCCGACGACCTGGGCTACGACCCGGCCGTCACGCGCGGCATCCTCCGCTCCATGCGCGAGGGCGTCGTCTCGTCGGCCACCTTCATGGTGAACACGCCCTTCTCCGAGGCCGCCGCGCGCGAGGCCCGGGGACTCTCCATCGGCCTGCACCTCAACCTCGCCCGGGGCACGCCCGTGTGGAGTGGCTTCCCACGCGAGCTGCTCGGCGAGGACGGCGGCTTCGTGGAGGCGCGCGCGGGCAGCCTGCCGGCGGACGTGGTGGAGGCGGAGTCCTTCGCCCAGCTCGCACGGCTCGCGGGCCTGCTGGGCCAGCCGGCCACGCACGTGGACGTACACAAGCACCTGCACCTGCACGCGGGAGTCCTGGAGGGCCTGGCCCGGGCGGCGCGGAGCGTGGGCGTCCCGGTGCGCTCCATCGACGCGGAGATGCGGCGCACGCTGGGGGCCCAGGGTGTCGCCACCAACGCGCACTTCGTGGGGGACGCGGGCGCGGAGGCGTACTGGACGCTGGAGCGCTTCGCGTCGGAGCTCGCCGCCCTGCCCCAGGACGGCGTCATCGAGCTGATGTGCCACCCGGGCTACCGGCCGGAGACGCTGAAGAGCGGCTACGCGGCCCAGCGAGAGGTCGAGCTGGAGACCTTCCTCCACCCCCAGGCGCGCGAGCTCCTGGCCCAGGCGGGAATCGTCCCGGTGGACTTCCGCGTGCTCACGTCCGGGAGCTGAGCAGGTCCAGCGGCGCCTCGGCCGTGGACCGCCGCTCCACGGCGAGCGCGTTGCGCACCCGGGTCACCAGGTCCTCGGGCCGGTAGGGGCGCGTACACAACGACGTGCCCTCATGTGCCCACCAGGGGCGCTCATCCCCAGCCAGCAGGATGGGCACCGGCCGCGCGCGCGGCAGCGTGGCGAAGGTCTCCAGGAAGACGCTCGTCTGTCCCTGCGTGGCGCTGGTGGACAGGACGATGAGGTCCACTGGCAGGTGCGTGGCTCGCCGCAGCGCCTCGGCCCCGTCGCGCGCCGTCAGCACCTCGAAGCCCTCGGAGAGCAGCACCTGCTCCGCCGCGGCCTCCTGGGTCTGGTCCTCGTCCAGCAGCAACAGCCGCTGGGGCAGCCGTCTCACGTCGTGCGGCGCCATGCGAGGCAGGCTCAGCGAGAAGGTGCTGCCCTTCCCTTCCGCGCTGCGCATCGACAGCGCGCCACCGTGAAGCCGGGCGATGGAGTGGCTGATGAAGAGGCCCAGCCCCAGTCCGCCGAAGTGGCGGTGCGACACGTTGCGCGCCCGATAGAAGCGCTGGAACACCTGCGACTGGTCCGCGCCCGGAATGCCGATGCCGTGGTCCTGGACGTGGATGCGCGCCTCGCCCGGGGAGCGCTCCACCGTCACGACGATGGGCTCTTCCGGCGCGCTGTACTTGTGCGCGTTCTCCAGCAGGTTCACCAGCACCTGCTCCAGCCTGTCCCTGTCCCCGCGCACCCAGACGCGCTCACGGGGAACTTCCACGGCGAAGGGCCGCTCGAAGGCCGCGCGGAAGTGGTCCACCACCTCCGCCACCAGTTGCCCCACCTCCAGCGGCGCCAGGTCCAGGGCCAGCCTCCCCGCGTCCAGGCGCGACGCGTCCAGCAGGTCATCCACCAGCCCCACCAGCCGGTCCACCTGCCGCTTGGACTTGAGCACCGTGGCCAGGTCCACCGGCTGGCCCGACGACAGGCGCCGCTCCATGGTGAAGAGGCCCAGCTTCAGCGGCGTGAGCGGCGTCTTCAGCTCGTGGCTGGCGATGGAGATGAACTCCTCGCGCACCTGGAGCGCCGCCTTGGCCTCGCGCAGCAGGCGCGCGTTCTCCACCGCCACCGCCAACTGGTTCGCCGCGGCGCTCCACAAGTCCAGCTCCCGCACGGAGAAGGACGTGCCCTGTTCCTTGTAGAGCAGCAGCAGACCCACCGTCCGGCGCGGCGCGCACAGCGGCACCGCGGCGAAGATGGAGCCCATGGAATCCCCATAGCCCCGCTGGATGCCCAGCTGCGCCTGACGCAGCGCCAGTGCCTGCCGGAACGGGTCCGACTGGGAGTCGAAGGTCGCCTCGGGGGACTCCGAGCCGGCCAGGTCCGACACCGCCACCCGGCGCAGGCTCCCGCCCTCCTCTTCGCAGAGAAAGACCTCGGCGCGGCGCACGTGCGCGCAGCGGACCAGGGCCACCACGGCGGCGGCGCAGACGCTGTCCACCTCCAGCGTCTCCCCCACCGAACGGGCAATCTCCTGCACCGCCTGGGAGAAGGCCCCCTCGTCGTCCACGCCCGAGGGCTCCACCACCAACCAGACGCCCGCGGCCTCGCCCGCCGAGGCGGGCTTCACCTGCACCCGGACCTGACGCAGCGCGCGGGTGATGACGTGGCCGGTGTGGGACGCACCGTCCCGGATGGCGCGCTCCAGGGCGTCCAGGCTCCGGGTGCGCTCCAGGGCGTCCCGCAGGTCGCCACCGGCGTGCAGCGCCACGCCCGTCTTGTGGGCGAATCCTTCCTCGCACCACTGCACACGCAGGTCCGGACCGACGCGAACCAGCGCCAGCGGCAGGCACGAGAATGCATCTTCGACGTCGGAGGGAAGCGGCATGTGCTCGGGCAGGGGTAGAGGCTCCCCTTGATTATGGGCCCCTGCCCACGCGGCAACCGGGCCCTCCCCAGGATTCCCCCCTGCTGGACGCCAGGCGCGTTGGCAGGCGGACATCGAAGGGAGGGATGACACGCGGCGTTGGTGTGGTAGACGACAGCGCCATGCCCTCGCAGCCGTCCAAGGAACTTCAGACCTTCCCCAACCCCGCCGCCGATCGCGACTACGAAATCGTGTTCGACGTCCCGGAGTTCACCTGTCTCTGCCCGCTCACCGGTCAGCCGGACTTCGCACGTTTCAAAATCACCTACGTGCCGGACCAGAGCTGCATCGAGCTCAAGAGCCTCAAGCTCTACATGTGGGCGTACCGCAATGAGGGGGCCTTCCACGAGAAGGTCACCAACACCATCGCGGACGACATCATCAAGGCCATCCAGCCGCGCAAGCTCACCGTGGTGGGCGACTTCTTCGTGCGCGGCGGCATCGGCACCATCGTCACCGTCACGCACGACAAGTCCAAGCAACAGGCCTGAGCCACCCGCCGGCCTCAGCGGGTGAGCTGCTCCACCAGCGGCGCCCACTGGGCCTGGGTGAAGTAGAGCCCGGTGCCCGCCGCCGTCATCAACGCGATGGCGGCGGCCAGGGCCCACCTCAGCTTCCCGCCCTGGCGGGAGCGCCCCGTGTCGAACACCTCCACCGCGGCGTCCAGCTCGTGCGGCCGCATGAGCTGCTGGGCCTCCGTCTCCGTCAGCTTCTGACGGTGGCGCAGGAAGGCCACCAGCAGCGCCGCGTGGGACACCTGCACCTCCTGCGCGAGGAAGACGTCCAGTTCACGGCGCATGGCGGCGGCGTCGGGGAAGCGGTCCTCCGGCCTCACCTCCATGGCGCGCTGGATGATGCGCACCAGCGGCGCGGGGACGTTGGGCGCCACCTTGGAGAGCGGCGTGTACTTGCCGTCGCGAATCTTCGCGAAGACCTCGCCCGCCGTCTTGCCATGGAAGGGCCGCGCGCCGGAGAGGGCTTCGTAGAGCAGCACGCCGAGCGAGAAGATGTCGGTGCGGCCATCCACCGGCACGCCCGTCACCTGCTCCGGGGACATGTACGACGGCGTTCCCACCGCCATGCCCTGCTGGGTCAGCGCCTCCATGCCCACGTCCTTGGCGATGCCGAAGTCCATCAGCTTCACCTCACCGGACTTGGTGAGCATGACGTTGGCGGGCTTGAGGTCGCGGTGGATGATGTGGCGGAAGTGCGCGTGGTCCAGCGCGCTGGCGATGCGCGCGGCGATGACGCCGGTGACGTCCGCTGGCAGCGGGCCTTCCTTGATGAGCGTGTGGAGGGTGGGGCCGTCCACCAGCTCCATCACCATGAAGAGGCTCTCACCCTTCTCCACCATGTCGTAGAGCGTCACGATGTTCTGGTGACGGAAGGCCGCGAGCGCGAGCGCCTCGCGCCGGAAACGCGACAACGTCTCCCTGTCGCGCTGGCCATCCGGGAGCAGTTCCTTGATGGCGACTTCGCGCTGCAGCATCTCGTGCAGGCCTCGGTACACCAGGGCCATGCCACCACGTCCCAGCTCTCCGAGTACGCGGTAGGCACCAATCTTCCGATGACGAACGGGCTTCGCAGCAGGGGGCACGGCGCGCAGGCTATCGAAGCAGGCGCACAGCGTCGATGGGGGGAATGTGGCCGCGCGCCGCCGGGCCGGGTCCGAGCATTCATGTCCTGGCCCCGCACGATGAAAGCCCGTCTCCTCCTCCCCGTTCTCGCGCTCTTCACCTTCAGTGGCTGCTTCCACCATCACCACTACGACTCGCGTCCGCCCAAGTCGAAGAAGTCCAAGCGGAGCAGCAAGCACTGCCACCCGAGCCAGTACTGGGACGGCACCGAGTGCAAGCACAAGGGCAAGGGCAAGGGCGCGCGGAAGCACGACGGGCGCTGACGGCTCGTGGCGGGACGGCCCCCATGTCACGGTGAGGCTGTCCCGTCGAGACGCTGGGAGCGGTAGGGTGGAAGGCGCTCATGCGCGCCGAAGCCTCACTGCCGCCGTTGGCCGCTCCTGGCGTCCGCCTTCCCCTCAACGAGGTTCGTGAGGAGCGCGTCACCCTGCTCGACGGCGGGACGGAGGCGTACCCGCGGATGCTGGAGGCCTTTGCCACCGCGCAGGTGCGGGTGCACCTGGAGGTCTACACCTTCGAGCGGGATGGCATTGGCGCGAGGTTCCTCGAAGCGCTGGTGGCCGCGGCGCACCGGGGCGTCGCGGTGAAGGTGGTGGTGGACGGCTGGGGCAGCATTGGCGCCAGCCGGCACCTCACGCAGACGCTGGAGGCCGCGGGGGCGAAGGTGCGCGTGTACAACCCGCTCACCTCGCTGTGCACCGGCCGCTCCTGGCGCAACCACCGGAAGATTCTCCTCGTCGATGACTCGGTGGCGTTCCTGGGAGGCATCAACATCGGGGACGCGTACGCGGCGAATGGGAATCAGCCCGGCTGGGCCGACCTGGCGCTGGAGCTGCGAGGTGACATCTGCCAGCAGCTGGGGGCCACGCTGCACGCGGGGGCCTCCGCGCTGGAGTCGGGCGCGGTGAAGTTGTTCCTGTCCGGCTTCGCGGGTGGGCACCGGCTGCGCAAGCGGTACCTCCAGGCGATTGACGGCGCGCAGCGCGAGGTGGTGCTGGCGCACGCGTACTTCCTGCCGGACAAGGGCTTCATGCGGGCGCTCAAGCGCGCCTCGCGGCGAGGCGTGACGGTGCGGCTGATGCTGGCCGGGCGCAGCGACGTGGTGTTCGCGCGCGCGGCGACCATGCGGCTGTACCGCGACTTCCTGCGCGCCGGGGTGAGCATCCACGAGTGGACCGACTCCACGCTGCACGCGAAGGCCGCGCTGGTGGACGGAAAGAAGCTGCTGGTGGGTAGCTTCAATCTGGACCCGCTGTCGCTGGTGAACCTGGAGACGCTGGTGGAGGTGGAGGAACCCGGCGCGGCGGCGCAGGCGCAGCGGTGGCTCGACAAGCACCTGCGCGGCTCGCGGCGGGTGTACCTGGAGGACTGCGCTCGCTCCGGGCTCCAGCAGTGGCTGCTGGACATCGTGGGGCTGGCCGTCGCCCGCCTCGCGGAGCGCTTCGCCAGCTTCATGGGCCGGCGGCGGAAGCGGTAGCGTGTCCCCCGTGTGTGCGCGGCCACCATGGCCCTGCACGGGAGGGGACATGCCGCGACGTCCGTGGATGGCGCTGGTGGTCAGTGGCCTGGTCGCCGGTTGCGCGGCGCGGCCGGAGCGCTACGGCTTCGACTCAGCGACCAGCGCGTGCCGGCAGAATCCGGCGGTGTGCGCGCGAATGGCGGGCGAGGAGGCCGTCCTCCCTGGCACCCGGGCCCTGCGGGTGGCGGCCTCCATTGGCACCGCGGGCGACGCGGCGCTGCGATTGCTGAAGGCGGAGGAGCGGGATGCCATGGAAGAGGCCCTCGCGCGTTGTGCCGAGGACGCCCGCTCGACCATCCTGCTCGAACGCTTCGGTGGCCGGAATCCGACCTCGGAGGAATGCAGGGAAGAGGTAGGCCGAGATGCCCAAGGCCAGCCCGTCACCCGAGCCATGAAGCTGGGAATCGAGATGCACCGGATGGCGCTCGACTGCGCCTGGCGGGAGCTGAGCAAGCAACGCCCAGGAGGGTTCAGCGTGGAGCCGAGATACCATCGCGATCCGCGAACCCAGACCTGGGAAACACTCAGCGACAAAGAGGTACAGGCGCTCGTGCAGCAGGGCCGCGGCAGCGAACTGAAGGGCTCGCTCATCCCCGATGTCGTCATTCACGCGGGAAGCCCCCATCAGGCACTCGTCGTGTACGACTTCAAGTTCCCCTGCCTGGGCGATGACCCATCGAAGTGGAAGGTCTACCCCAGAGGACATCCGCACGCGGGCCGAACGCAGAAGTTCATGTACGAACTGGCGGTGGGTGCGCGAGCCTTCCGCATCATTCCCCGGTGGGGAGTCCTGCCATGACCGAGCACTACCCTCGCCTTCGCGTCCATGCCCGCAATGGGCACCTCGTCCTTCGGGAAGGCCTGAACATCTGCTTCTACATGCATCGGCCGCATGCCGCCGTGGCGCAGCATGTCCTGCATGCCCTGGAGACCTTTCGGGAGGCGGTCGGCGCTGACGTCTTTGGCAGATATGCCGATTCAGAAGGGGATTGGCACCCGCTGGATGCGTCGGGCTGGCAGCACGTCCGGAGCGACCTCCAGGCCGATGACTGGGCCGTGGTCCGGCTCCAGAGCGGTCCCCACGAGGAAGCGATTCACGCGTTCGAGTATCACGGGAAGGACCTCCAGACCGCCGCCACCGAAGCCCCAGGCGCCGTCTCCGCGCTGGGATTCTGGTTGCCCACTGAACGCATGGAGGCCTGGGGTCCCCAACGCATTCGCGAGCTCGCGCTCGAGCTGGCACGACCGCTGCCCTTCTGCTCCGGACACGCGGGCCTCTCGTTCAATGGGGAGCTCGACCTCGTGGGCGTCGAGCAGCAAACCGATGCGTGGCGCTTCCGTTACCCGGGGCTCGACATCATCGACCTGGGAGGGCTCTCCTGGAAGCTGGGCACGCGACTCCGAGGGCCTTCCTGGCTCACCTTCCTGGGCCAGCCCGTGCTGGACGAACTGAACGGTGCCATGGGCCTCCAGGCTCGCCTGGGCGCGGCGAGCACCACGGTGCAGGCCCTGGATGACGGTCGAGCCGTCGTCACGCTCGGGGAACGGCCAGAAGCCGGAGATATGGACCAGGGCGACAGGCTCCCCGCCTATCGCGAACTGGCCCGTGCGCTGGAGCCTTGGATGTATCGCGAGGAGCACCTGCTCGGATTCGGAGCGGAAGCGCAGCGCCGCTGGGAACGCCGCTTCCTCGACTGAGCAACCGATACAGGGCTGTCACGCACTGAAGCGAGGGGCCAACCTGCCAGTGCGGTTCCCGCTGCGATTACCACCGGAGCCCCGTAGACTCCGGCGAGAACCACCCATGCCTTCTCGCCGCCCTCCGCCCGTCCTCGCCGCCATTGACGTGGGCACCAACGCCGTCCGTCTGGAGCTGGCGCGGCCAGACGCCGACGGCGCGCTCGAAACGCTGCACCAGGAACGCGACGCCATCCGCCCGGGAGAGGGCGTCTTCGCCACCGGCTCCATGCCGGAGGAGACGGCCGAGCGCCTGGTGGCCACCCTGCGCCGCTACGCCGCCCTCTGCCGCCGCCACAAGGCCCAGGTGCGCGCCGTGGCCACCAGCGCCATGCGCGAGGCCAAGAACAGCACCGACATCGTCCGCCGCGTGCGAGAGGAGGCCGGCCTCAACCTGGAGGTCGTCAGCGGAAAGGAAGAGGCCCGCCTCATCTGTCTGGGCGTGCTCCACCGCAAGCCGTCCCACACGCGCTCGCTCCTCATCGACATCGGCGGCGGCAGCACCGAAATCGCCACCGCCATGGGCGAGAAGCCCGACAACCTCTGGAGCCTCGCGCTGGGCTCCGTGCGCCTCACCGAGGTCTTCGACGCCTCGCGCACCGTGCCGCCCCGGCAGCTGCGCCTCATGCGCAGCTTCGTCTCGGACGTGCTGCAAAAGACGCTGCCCCCCACGGTGCCCAACGTCCCCCGCGTGGCGCTCGGCTCGTCCGGCACCATCAACGCCGTGGTGTCCTTCGCCGCCGCGGAGAACAGCGGCAACGCCACCGTCCGGCAGCTCACGCAGACGGTGGACACCCTGGCGCAGATGCCTCCCGAGCGCCGCCGCAAGCGCTTCGACCCGCGCCGCGCGGACATCATCGTCTCCGGCGCTGTCATCCTGGAAGGCGTGGCCAGGCACCTGGGCGTCGAGTCCGTCAGCGTCGTCAACCGCGGCCTGCGCGACGGCATCCTCGTGGACCTGCTCTACCGACAGGATGAGCACCGCCAGGACCACAGCCTCGCGGACGCCGCCCTGGCCCTGGGCAAGCGCTTCTACTTCGACGAGAAGCACGCCCGCCAGGTCGCCCGGCTGTCACTCACCCTGTTCGACAACCTGGCCGCCCTGCACCAGTTGCCGCTGTCGGTGCGCTCCCACCTGGAGGTCGCCGCCCTCCTCCACGACGTGGGCCACGCCGTCAGCTACGAGCGGCACCACAAGCACACGTACTACCTCATCCGTCACGCCGACCTGCCGGGCCTCGCCGACCGCGAGCGCGAGCTGGTGGCGCGCGTCGCCCGCTACCACCGGCGCAGCCCGCCGGAGCTGACCCACGCCGGCATGGCGGGCCTCAACCCGGCCGAGGCGAGGACGGTGCGCAAGCTGGCCACCTTGCTGCGCGTGGCCAACTCGCTGGACGTCAGCCACCACCAGCCCATCAAGGACTTCAAGGCCACCAACGGCCGCGATGGCGTGGCGCTGCACCTGCACACCCGGCACCCCGTGGACCTGGAGCTGTGGAACGCGGACCGAGAGGTCGTGAACTTCCGCCGCGTCTTCGGCAAGCGGCTCACCTTCCACGTCCACCAAGCATCCAGCGGCCGCTAGCCCCCGCTCCCCCGGCCGTCGGGCAGAAGAGGGGGCGGCGCTCGCTTTGCCCTCACCCGGGGCGATGCCCAGGCTCCAAGTCACGCGGGTCTGCGTCCGCGCAGGCCCTTTTCGTCTTGGGGCCCCGAGGGGGCAGGAGCGCGCGCAATGAAGGCTGTCGTTTTCCATGGGATTGGGGACATCCGGCTCGACGACGTGGAGGAGCCGCGAATCGAGAAGCCGACGGATGCCATCGTCCGCCTAACGGCGAGCGCCATCTGCGGCACGGACCTCCACATGATTCGCGGCACCATGCCGGGCATGAAGCCGGGCACCATCCTGGGCCACGAAGGCGTGGGCGTCATCGAGGCGCTGGGCGATGACGTCCGCAACCTCAACATCGGCGACCGGGTGGTCATCCCGTCCACCATCGCCTGTGGCAACTGCTCGTACTGCCGCGCCGGGTACCACGCGCAGTGCAACGACGCCAACCCCAACGGCCCCAGCGCGGGCACGGCCTTCTTCGGCGGTCCCCAGGAGACGGGGCCCTTCCACGGCATGCAGGCGGAGAAGGTGCGGGTGCCCTTCGCGAACGTGGGCCTGGTGCGCATTCCCGAGGGCGTCAGCGACGAGCAGGCCATCCTCATCTCCGACATCTTCCCCACCGGCTACATGGGCGCGGAGCTGGCGGAAATCAAACCCGGGGACACCGTGGCGGTGTTCGGCTGCGGGCCCGTGGGCCTCTTCGCCATCGTCAGCGCGAAGCTGCTGGGCGCCGGCCGCGTCTTCGCCATCGACTGCCACGAGGACCGGCTGGACCTGGCGCGAGCCCAGGGCGCCGAGGTCATCAACTTCGAGGAGGAAGACCCGCTGGAGACGCTCAAGCGCCTCACCAACGGCATTGGCGTGGACCGCGCCATCGACGCGGTGGGTGTGGACGCCATGCATCCGCACCACGGCCCGGCTGCGAAGAAGGCCCACCAGGAGAAGGCCGAGTTCAAACGCGAGGTGAAGGAAGCCGCCCCGAAGACGAACCCCAAGGGTGACAACTGGGTGCCCGGTGACGCGCCCGCGCAGGCCCTGATGTGGGCCGTGGAGGGACTGGCCAAGGCCGGCACCCTGTCCATCATCGGCGTCTATCCGGCGCAGGTGCGCACGTTCCCCATCGGCATGGCGATGAACAAGAACCTCACGATGAAGATGGGCAACTGCAACCACCGCAAGTACATCCCCAAGCTGCTGGAGCTGGTGCGCACTGGCGTGGTGGACCCCACGGCCATCCTGTCCCATGTGGAGCCCATGGGCAGCGCCATCGACGCGTACCGCAACTTCGACGCGCGCAAGCCCGGCTGGGTGAAGGTGGAGCTGGAGCCCACGCAGCTCCAGTAGGGCCCCGAGCCCCACACCGCTCACGCGTCCAGCAGCAGGCACGAGTCTCCGAACTCGTGCCCCAGGTAGCCGCGCGCCTCCGCGTGCGCGGCCACCTCCTGGAGCAGCGGCAACGGCGCGAAGGCCTGGAGCAACGCATGGTGGTGGCTCCCCGGCTCGTGCACGCCGGTGAGCAGGCCGTGCACCAGCCGTGGGACGAAGCCCGGCCCCAGCAGCAGGTCCGTCACCTCTTCCCCCGCCACCAGCCAGCCGCCGTGCCGCGCCGTGCGGCCCTCCAGGGCCCGCACCACGGTGGTGCCCACCGCCACCACCCGTCCCCCGGAAGCGCGCGTGTGCAGGACGGCCTCCACCGTGGCGGCGGGAATGTCGGAACGCTCGGGCCGAGGCAACGCCGCGTCCAGCGCCGCGTCTCCCGTGGAGGACAGCCCCGCCGCGTGGGTGAGCGAGGCCAGCCGCACGCCCTGCTTGCGCAGCGTCAGCAGCACGCTCCAGGAGAGGGGCAGCCCCGCGGAGGGCGCCTCCACGGACCAGGGCCGCGCGCCATACGCCGTCTGCACATGCCACAGCGACAGCGGCGCCTCCATGTACGCGTACTGCACCGGACGCCCGCTCCGGTAGAGCCCGGACCAGAGCGCCGCCCCCGTCTCATCGAAGGCCACGCGCAGCAACCGGGGAGACGGTGGCAGCACCGCCACCACCCGCGCCTTCAGGCCTCCCACCACGAGCCCCTCGCCCACAGCCAGCACCGGCGGCGGTGGCCGGTCCTCCGTGCGCCGTCGCCAGTCCCCCGCGCCGAAGAGCACCCCTGTCCAGGTGCCGTCCGGCTCGCGTGACAACAGGCGCAGCTCGATTCGCTCTCCGGACTCCGTTCGCCCCACCAGCGACGCGGGCAGCGTGGCGGCGTCGTTCACCACCAGCAGGTCCCCGGCGCGCAGCAGCGACGGGAGGTCCGCCACGCGGGTGTCGCGATAGCGGCGGGCGCGCGGCTCCACATGCAGCAGGCGGCCCTCCTCGGGGCGGTCCGCAGGCCAGCGCGCGGGCTTCATGCAGCCTCCAGCTTCGCCGCCTCCAGGCGGGCGCCCGAGGGCACCGACTCCGACTGCCACGCCACCCACTCCACGAGCCGGGCCGCCACCGCCTCCGGGCGGCTCAACTGCGAGTAGTCCCCATCCGGCACCGCGTCGCGGTACATCCGCGTGTCCATCTCCCCGGGGTCCACCGAGACGAAGCGCACGCCCGTGCCCTCCAGCTCCGCGGCCCAGACGCGCCCCAGGTGCTCCAGCGCGGCCTTGGACACGCCGTATGCGCCCCAGCGGGGATAGGCGGACACCGCCGCATCCGAGGTGATGTGCATGACCAGCCCCTTGCCTCGCACCGCCATGTTCCCGGCCACCGCCTTGGTGAGGCGGAAGGGGCCCACCACGTTGACCTCCAGCACGCGCTGCAGGTCCTCGCAGGCGGTGTCCAGCAGCAGCGGCAGCGGCGTGGGCCCCAGCGTGCTCGCGTTGTGGACCAGCACGTCCAGTGGGCCCACCAGCGCGGTGGCCGCGCCCACCATCGGGTAGATGGCCTCCTTGTCCCCCACGTCGTAGGCCAGCGCGTGCGCCTCCAGCCCCTCCCAGCGCAGCGCCTCCGCAGCGGCCTCCATCTCCGCGGCATGACGCGCCACACCCACCACCCGCGCGCCTCGGCGAGCCAATCCATTCATCAGCGCCAGCCCCAGTCCCCGGCTCGCGCCCGTAATCAGGATGCTTTTGTCGATGCGAATCATTCGTGCGTTCTCCTTGTGACGGGAGATACACGCCGCTCTCCATTCTGTTGGCATATGGTCCAAGGGCTTGGCAGATTGCCAATCCATGAACGACGATGACCTGCCCGGCAGACTGGCCCGCAACATCCGTTCCCTGCGCGAGGCGCGAGGCGCCACACAGGCGCAACTGTCCCGGCTTGCGGGCGTGCCGCGCGCCACCTGGGCCCATCTGGAGTCCGGCGCGGCCAACCCGACACTGTCCGTGCTGCACCGCGTGGCCGCCGCGCTCCAGGTGTCGCTGGAGGAGCTGATTGCGAAGCCCCGCGCCAGTGCCCGGCACTACCCACGCGCCACCCTGCCCGTCCGGACGCGTGGTGGCGGCATTCTGCGCAAGCTGCTGCCGGACCCACTGCCGGGCATGGAGTTCGACCGCGTGGAGCTGCCGCCGCAGGTGCGCATCACCGGCGTTCCGCACACCCCCGGCACTCGGGAGTACCTGGCGTGTGAGTCGGGAGAGCTGGTGCTCGTCGCCAGTGGGGAGCGCTTCCACCTCCAGCCCGGGGACGTGGTCGTCTTCCGGGGGGACCAGAAGCACTCGTACGAGAATCCTGGAGCACGAACGGCCGTGGGTTACTCGGTCGTCCTGCTGGCGCCTTCGATATGAGTTCGCCGGAAGCGCCTGCCCGGGGAGGTACACTGGGGCTCATGGCGCACCTCTCGCGAGTCCTCACCGTCGTCCTGGGCGCCGCGCTCGGCGCGCTGGGAGCCTGGGTGTTGATGAAGCCCGCATCGCCGTCGCTGCCGGACACTCCGTCCGTCGTGCAGCAGATGCGGGATGTGGCGCGGCTGGAGACGTTGGAGGTCGCGCTCTACAAGAAGGTGACCTTCACGCCGGAGCCCCAGGCCACGGATGCGCTCTGGAAGGACGTGCTGAACTGGGCGCGTTACGCGCTCCAGAATCCGCATGGCCGCGCCATCGTCTTCGCGAACGCGCACCTGGGCTTCGACTTCCAGCGCTTCGACCGCTCTCATCTCCAGGTGACGGGCACGCGCGTCTACGTGGTGCTGCCGCCCATGGAGGTCAAGGTGGAGCTGCGTCCCGGCGAGACGGAGGTCATCGACTCCAACCTGGACAGCGAGCAGACGGCGCAGTTGCTGGAGAAGGCCCGCCTCGCCTTCGAGCAGGAGGTCCGCTCGAACGGGAAACTCCAGCGGCGGGCGCGGGAGTCAGCGGAGCGTTCGCTGCGGGCGCTGCTGCTCACGCTGGGCTACCGCGAGGTGCTGTTCGTGGACCACCTGCCCGGGGGCACGGCGGGCTGAAACCACCTCACACCACGAACAGGCCCTCTTCCGTCAGACGGAAGGTGCCCGGGATTCCATCCGGCGAGGGCACGAGTCGCGCCAGCGCCTCACACGCGGCGGCATCCGACTCGCGGCAGACCAGCACCAGCTCCCGCCGTCCGAGGGCCACGCGCAGGGGGCCCTCTCCCGCGAGCAGCGCCAACTCCTTGCGCTGCGAAGGCAGGAGCAGCCGCGCGGCGTCGTGGCCATCCCCCTCCGCGACGGCCCAGAGTCCGGAGAAGGCCCCCGCCAACCGGACTTCCCCCTGGTCGACGAGCACGGGCCGCACCGGAGCCAGACGCGAGGCGAGGTTGCGCCACGCCGCCGCGTCCGCCGACTCCGGCGTGAGTCCTGCGGGGGCCAATGCGGCTTCGGGCAGGTAGCGCACGAACTCCGCGTCCTCCAGCACGTAGAAGACTTCCAGACCCGCGGGACCGGGCCGGTGCAAGGCGCCTACGGCGCGCGCCGCGAAGTCCGCTGGGCGCAGCACCGGACGCAGCCGCGCTTCCAACGCCGCGACCTCCGCGCTCAGGCCGGAGGACAACCCGCCGAGCCGCGCCGCCAGCGCATCCGCGTAGGCAGTGAGCCCCTGCGTGCCCGGGGACTCCTGATAGGCCGCGTACAGCGAGCCCACGTCCACGCGTCCAACACCGCCCGTCGCGAGCTTCACGAGCAGGTCTTTTCCCTGCCGTCGGAACGCCACCCGGGCGCGGCCCAGCGCAGCGGTGAGCGCGGCGGTGAATTCCGGGCGCAGCACCTGCTCCTGAGGAACGGACGGAGGCGGCAGGTCCACGGACTCCAGCTCCTCCTTCAGCAGCCGCGCCTCGGCGTCGAAGGGGTCGCGAGCCAGCGCATCCGCGACATAGGCACGCGCCTTGTCCGCTTCACCGCGCCGCAGTCCCAGCACCGCGAGCACCTTGAGCACCTCCGGGTCTCCTGGCGATTGGGCCAGGACCTCGGTCAGCAGCCGCTCCGCGTCGCCGTGGCGCTCCAGTCCGAGCAGGGCCCGCGCCAGTCCCAGCCGCACAGGCAGGTCGCGTGGGAAGTCCCGCCGCAGGCTCTCCAGCAGGGGCAACGCCTCACGTTCAGCGCCCGCGTTGATGAGGGCGTGCGCCAGGGCCAGGCGCAAGGCGGAGCCGGTGCCACGCTGCGCCTCGGCACGGAGCAGGGCCAGCTCCGCGTCGCTCAGAATCTCACCCGCCTCCACCTTGCGGCGGACGCGCTCCAGGTCCAGGGGGGCACTCACTGGTGGGACTCTAACGACCATCTCGGCGCTGGACGATAGGTTCCCCAAACCATGCGAACACTCCTGTCACTCTGGCTACTGCTGCTCACGGCACCGTGGGCAGGCTGCGCGTCGGCTCCACAGGCGTCCACTCAGCCAGCATGGAACGGCGCCGAGGAGGCGTGCGCCACGCCAGATGAGGACCAGTGCGTCTCGCTCTTGTGCATGGGAGACGCCTGTGGCTTCTACCGGTGTCAGGACCTGGACGGCGCGGTGGAGCTCGCGCGCTTCCCACCGGCTCGCCCGCCCGCGGCGGTCGCGGCTCCCGGCAGAGGCCCCCGGAGGCACTGGGGCGGAGGACAGCACCTGCCTCGGGGCGCCGTCATGGTGTTCCCCAACTGGAATGGCACCCCTGAGCGCTTCTTCTCAGCGCCACCTCGACTCACGCCTGGGCGCTGGGAGAAACACCACATCTTCCCGCAGGCAGAGGACCTCGCCCGCTGGTTCGAACGGCAGGGAGTGAAAATCCACGACTACACGATGCCCATTCCACGCCACGTCCATCAGCGGATTCACCGGGGCGGCGAACGCGGCGGCGAGTGGAACAGGGCCTGGCGTGAGTTCAAAGACGCGAACGAGGGTGCGACCCCAACCGAGATTTTCAGACACGCAGGGGAGCTGATTCACCGCTTTGAGCTCATGGGCGGTCCCATCCAGCCCTACTATTCTCGCCCTGGAGCATGAGGACGAATGACGCGTTTCTTCTGGCTGCGCGAAGACTCGACGGTGCAAGCCCACACCAACGGCAGCCTCAACGCCGCGCACAAATGGGGGCTGCCCGGCCTTGCGGGATGCCCGGGCTGCGGTGAAACCTGGGCCAGTTCAGGACACCAGTATCCCGCCGTTGATTTGTCCGTCCTGCCCGAGCAGAGCGCCTTCTTGAAAGCCAGGCCTGAGCCATTCACCGAGTTCTCACGGCTCCGGGAGCTGGTACGGCCCCTGGCACCGCCAGGTGCCCTGCTTCCCCCGGGGACGACGTTCGGCCCGTTGGTGGGAACCGCCTCCGGGCGGTTCGGTTCCTTCGCATGGCTGGGCAGCAGTCTGCTGCTGATTCGCCACGAAGAACTGGAGCGACTTCGGAAGGAAGGCATCCGCGGGCTGCTCTGCGCGCGAACAGCGCTGCGGTTCCGGCAGAAGGACGCCCCCGAACTCCTGGAGCTTCAGCTCGACCCGCGTGGCCAACTGCACGCGGACTGCATGCCTCCCGACCTGCCCCCTCGGTGCGCCACCTGCGGACGCCTCGGGTTCCGTCGACCCGACGAGCCCATCCTCGACGCGGCCTCGCTCCCAGCGGACGTGGACCTGTTCCGGGTGGGCAACTTCGCCACGATGATTGTCGGCACCGAGCGATTCATGGAAACGGTGCGCCGCCTGGAACTGGATGGAGTCTCGTTCCGCGAGCTGCCCACGCGCTGACAGGCGCGTCCCTCAGTGCCTGCTCGGCTGCTGCGGCTCCTGCATCGACATGGGCCGGCCCATGCTGGCCTCGGGCGCCTCGTCCTCGAGCATGCCGCGAATCATCTCGCGCAGCTCACCGGAGTCCTCGTGGCCGTGCGCGGAGACGGCGTGCGAGATGGCCGCCTGGAATACCTCGTCCTCCTCGCCCGAAATCGTCAGCGTGCAGTGGGTGTCACTGGGCGCCTTCCGGCAGTCCATCGTCTTGCGTGACATGGTGGTGTCTCCTCCTCCCTCAGAGGTGGACACCGTCATCCAGCGCCACAAGGGAGGGACAGGCAGCCAGGGCCCGGCTGCCGTGCCCACCATCACACCTCCCGCCTCAGCGCGCGTTGAGCGTGGCCACGAAGAACACACTCCGCTCGCCGAACAGCCGCGCTGACACCGCATCGAATTGCTGCTGCGCCTCGGGCGTCTCGAAGTACTGGTCGTTCCACGAGCCCATGCCGCCAAATACATCAGACAGCAGGTAGGCGAGCAGTCCACGCAGCTTCTCCTCGGACATCCCCAGCGACTGGAGCAGTCCCAGCGAGCCCAGCCTGTCCTCGAAGACCTGCACCGGCCGCCCGTCGAAGCCCGCGGCCTTCACCGCCTCCAGGTAATCCGGCACCCGCTCCGGTGACAGTTCGTCGTAGCGCGGCGCCTGCCCTTCGAGCGCGAAGAGCGCCAGCTTGAACGCATCCGCGAAGTTCGAGCCCTGCGCGGCCGAGAAGGCAACTGCCTCCCGCAGTGCCTTCGTGAAGCCACGCCGCGCCTCGTCCCAGGACGGCCCCTCGGACACGGGCGCGGGCCCGGCCGCCAGTTCGTGGAACAGGTACATCTGGTACACGTCGGGATTGGGCTGCAGGCGCAGCAACTCCTTGCCCGGAATCCGCCCCGGGTCCTCTTCCCGAGAGAACGCAGGCCGGACACATCCGCGCAAGGACTCGGGGATGACCAACTCCGCGCCATGGGCCCGGGCCGCCTGCTGCAACGCCAGCATCAGGTTGCCGATCAGCATCGACTGGAGCCCATCCGGCGCCATCGTCCGGAGCCGGGCCTCGAAACCCTCCGCCGTCACGGGTGACTCCCCCTCCGCCAGGAACGCGTTCTGGTCCCGGGCGATGCGCGTCCAGGCATCCGCGGCGAAGGGCTGCGCGGCCACCAGGTCAGCGAACTGCTGGGGCGTGGTGGTGTCGGTGAGGAGGAGCTGCTCCTCCGACGGGACGAACTCCGCCTGCTGCTCGGGAGACAGCATCTCGCGAAACAGTGCGTCCGGGTCGCTGGTGTAGAAGCAGGCCCGGAGCGCGTCTGGAATCGTCACGTCCGCGCCGTGACGGCGAAGGGTGACCTGGAGTTCCTCCACCAGCTCCCCGCCGCGCAAGTCGTAGTGCACGAACCCGTCCGGCGAGGCCAGGTAGTCCGGCACCTCCGAGGCCGGCACCGCGGGCCGGTCGTTGAGCTGGTTGTTCTCGGAGATGGACTCCGCCCAGGCCTCGAAGACGCGGTCCGCGTGCGACTGCGCACGGGCGAAGTCCACGAACTGCCGCGCGGTGAGCAGGTGCGGGCGGCTGGAGTGCATTCGCAGGAGGAAGAGCGAGGACGCCCCACCCGAGGTCACCTCCAGCACCACGCCTCCCGAGTTGGCGAACGCGGCGGCGATGTGCGCGGGAAGCGCATCGGATGAGGACGCGCCGAGGTCCACCACGCGAACGGAGCGCCCCCCACCTTCCTTGAACGAGTCGAGCCACGCGGCGAGCGGGAGCTCACGCCCATCCAGGAGCCGCACCCCCAGGGAGTACGCTCTCGGCACCTCGAGCCGCCGCAGCGCCCAGGACTCGCCCAGCTCCTCTTCCAGCGCCTCGAGCCGCTGAGGCCACCGGGCACGGTCCTCCCGCAACAGCGAGGACACCAGCACCAGGCAAAGGTCATCCACCCGCACGCACTGCCTCCGGGAAAGGACGCGGCGGGAACCGCCGCGCCGGAGACCAGACAAAGCACGGCGACGGACGGATGCAAACACGTCACGGCTCCGCCCGCGCCAGGACGGCACGCGAGCGAAGCCGCGTCAGGCGAAGCGACGGCTACTGCTTCGGCTTCGGCTCGCCGTGGGTGTAGATGTCGTAGCCGATGCCGCCCAGGCTCTCACGCTCAGGCGTGTCCTGGTCGAACTGCACGACCTCCAGGTGGTAGGGCTCCGGCGTGGCGTCCGCCGAGCGCTCGAAGAACATCCGCAGTTGGTGCTCCTCGCGGAAGGCCAGCGGCAGCTCGTGGAACACGCCCCCTTCCGGAGACACGACCTCGAACTCGCCCTCGCGCAGCATCTTCATGCCCTCGGCCTTGCCGCCCGCCTCCACCCAGCGCCTGAACAGCTCGTCCGGCAGACGCACGACGACACGGCCGCCATTCCCCGGGAAGGGCCGCTGCCGGTCCATTTCCGGCACCCGCACGGCCAGCCGCAGCGCCCGGATTCCCTCGTGCACGTTGCGCACGATGAAGTGGACCTCCTCGCTGCCAGACTCCAGGTCCACGATGTTCACGTTGCGCCAGATGATGTTGTTGTTCTGACGGACGTTGGCGTCGACGTTCGTCGTCTCGGTGAACGACATGGGGTCGGATGCGGACTCCCAGCGCGCCACCAGGCAGTAGTGGCCCTCGCCGGGCAGGCTGCTCCACGGCGCCTGGACGATGTGCGTATCGGGCGTGAAGCCGTTGACGGCGACGTCACCGAACTGCGTCCAGTCCGTGGGCCAGGCCAGGCCGGTGGAGGCGTTGGCGTAGTACAGCTTGAGGCGCCCCGAGGCGCCCGGACGGGGCCCGCCGTGCAGCTTCACGTAGGCGTAGTTCGTCGCGCCCAGCTCGGGGTTCTGGTGGACGTGCGGGTTGGCGACGCCGTCCGGGTTGCGGCGAATCCAGATGTACGGGCTGGCCCACATGTCCTGACCCGCGGTTGCGGGGTCCGGCTCCAGGCCGGTGTCGGACCAGGTGTCGCGCATCCAGACGTCATACGGGTCCGGGCAGGTGGCGCTGCGCAGCGCGCACTGAGGCAACAGCGAGCCCAGGTGGGAGATGATGGAGGTGATGGGCACGCCACGGTTGGGGCAGTTGGCGCAGTGGTGCAGCGCGACGACGCGGTGGTCGGAGTTGGCGATGACGGGAGAGCCGGACGAGCCACCCTGGGTGTCCGCGTAGTAGCCGATGTCCAGCGGGCCACCCGGCGAGCACGCGGGCCGGTTGAGGGCGAAGATTTCCGCGAAGCCCGAGGCGTCCGACGCGTGCGTGGAGTTGCGGGCGATGTGCTTGCCCCAGGCGGCGGGGTGCTG
Organism: Myxococcus sp. AB036A; assembly: GCF_006547355.1. Classification (NCBI taxonomy): domain Bacteria; kingdom Pseudomonadati; phylum Myxococcota; class Myxococcia; order Myxococcales; family Myxococcaceae; genus Myxococcus; species Myxococcus sp. AB036A. Next base: position 48,008 of record NZ_VHLC01000061.1, read on the forward strand.
GGGAATGTAGATGCGCTCATCCACGAACGCGGTGGTGTTGCGCAGCTGGAGGTAGCCGTAGGTGGCCGTGGGGTTGGTGGGCAGCCGCACCAGGGCGTAATCCCGGGGCGCGTCCACGGCGATGAGCGTGGAGCTCGTGGCAACCACCGTGCCCGGACAGCCGAACCAGCTGTTGCAAGCGGAGGTACAGGCGCCGCCCTCGGCCATGAACTCGAAGTCGGTGTTGAGCGCGTCCGAGGTGTTGGCGATGCAGTGCTCGTTGGTCATCACGTGGCCCTGGTTGCCCACGAGCCAGCCCGTGCAGGCCCCGCTGCCGTTGATGAGCAGACGGGCCACCGCGCGCGAGTGCTTGTACTGACGCGGGTCCGATGTCTGGTAGCAGCGCGCGTTGCGCGAGTCGTCCGGACCGCAGAGGGCCTTGTTGTCCAGGTCCTCGCCCAGCGCCGCCAGGTTGGCGAAGCCGCGAGCGAACCGGTCGATGGTGTAGCCGGACTTCGCGTGGCCGCCCGTGCTCCACAGCTCGACGATGGCGACGTCACCGGAGATGTGACCACTCCAGAAGCCGCCCCTCACCGGCGCGTTGCCCTCGCCCTTGCCGAAGCCCTCGTAGCGGTACTCACGCGAGCCGTCCGGCGCGCGGACGATGACGTAGTCCCCCGACGCGAGCGCGAACTGGCTGAAGTGCGGCGCGATGTACGTGGCACCCGGGCTGCTGACGCGGTCCGTCCAGGCCAGCTCGGCCTTGGCGCGAATGCCCTCCGGCCGCGCCTTGGGCTGACGTGACTTGAAGGTGGCGACGACGTCCTCGCCCACCTTCACGCGCCCCTGGGCATCCCGCTGAAGGGGAGGTTGTGACGTACGGCCCTCGCAGACCGCGCTCTCTTCCGCCATGGCACCGCCGCCGGCCAGCATCATTCCGGCCAGCAACAGGCCTCTCAGATTGAATCTCACGCAGCACCTCGTGGGGGGTGGCAACCACCGGGGGTGGACGCCCGAATCAGGACCGCGGGCACCGGCGGGCCCGCGGACTGGAGCAAGCGGCGAGCCACACTCGCGGTTCTATCCACACAAGGAGATTGCGATGGGGAAGCACCCGCTCCCCTCGGACACGGGCCCATCCCGGCGGAACGGGCTTCGCGGTGTGACCCGCACCGCAACACTTTGAGTGAAAAGTGTAACGCCGCGAGCTACCGGCCCGCCTGAGGCACCCCGTCGTCCTGTCCGCTGCGCTCAGGCGGGTGGCGCGGAACCAGTCGAAGAGCCGTTCTCGGAAGCGACGGTGTCGGACTGCCCCAGGAAGTCATCCAGCGCGCCCACGTCGATGGGCTTGCGGAACACGGCGTCCACCAGCGCGAGGTTGGAGCGGTTCTGTCCACGCACGTCCATGCCAGTGACGATGGCCAGCAGCGCCTGAGGGGTCTTCTTGCGCAGCTCGCGCGCCAGCTCCCAGCCGCTCATCTCCGGCATCACCGCGTCCAGCAGCGCGGCGTCGTAGCGGCGCCGGTCCCACATCCCCAGCGCCACCGCGGGGCTGTGGGCCACCTGGACCTCATAGCCTTCCTCGCCCAGCACCTCCGCCATCATCCGCGCGTTGTCGAGGTCGTCATCCACCACCAGCACGCTGCGCGTCTGCTGGAAGCGCCGGGGCCCCGTCGGCCGCATCAGCTCCGCGCGCGACGGCTCCGGACGTGGCGCGGTGGACACGGCGCCTTCATGCACGCGAGGCAGGCGCACCACGAAGGCCGTGCCCGTCCCCGAGGCAGGAACCTCCGCTGTCAGCTCGCCGCCCCAGCGCTCCACCTGTGCCCGCGCCACCGCCAAGAACAGGGACAACTGCGGCGCGCTCGCGTCCCGGCGCAGCGGGTCGAACAGCCGCGCCAGCTCATCGGGCGCGTAGGGCGTGCCCTCGTCCTCGATGCGCAGCGTCAGCCACGAGGCGCCATCCGTGCGAGTGGAGACGTGCAGCCGACCTCCGGCCTCCATCCGGTCGCGCGAGACGAGCAAGAGGTTCACCACCAGCTCGCGGAAGAAGCCCGTATCCGCGCGCACGTTGCCGGGGTCGCCCAGGTCCAGGTCGACGTACACCGGGTGCTCGCGCTGCTCCAGCTCGCCGCGCGCCAGCTCCAGCGCCTCGCGCACCGTCTGGTCCACCGGGACGTCGGTGGGCTGCTCCTGGGTGCGCTGGATGTTGAACTCCTGGAGCCGGGCCACCAGCTCGCCAATCTGCTGCACCGTCTTGTCGAGCGCCTCCAGGTGCTCGGGCTTGAACTCGCGTTGCAGCAGGGTGATTCGCAGCCGCAGCACGTTGAGGAAGTTGTTGAGCGCATGCGCCGCGCCGCTGGCGAGCTGTCCCAGCGCCTGCTGGCGGGTACGCTGGAGCAGGCGGCCCTGAAGCCTGCGCAGCTCCCCGTGCGCGCTCTGGAGCGCCTTCGTCTTGTTCACCGCTTCCGTGCGGTCGGTGAAGGTCTGGATGGCGCCAGCCAGCTCGCCCTCCTCTTCCCAGACGGGCGTGGCGCTCAGCTCCAGCGCCGCGGTGTCGCCGCCGGGGCGCTCCACCACCATCATCACCCCACGCACAGGCCCCTTCTCCTTGAGTGCCCGCAGGAAGGGCATGTCGGCCAGCTTGAAGGGCTCACCCGTGAGGTGGCGCGCGTTCACCTGCGTCAGCACGGGATTGATGGTGTTCGCCGCCCGCCCCCCCACCACCGCGCGCATGGGCACCCCCATGAGGCGGCTCACCGGCGGCGTGGCGAAGGAGACGGTGCCGTCCACCTCCGCCAGCATGATGCCCACGTCCACCTGGTTGAGCACCGACTCCATCACCGCCGCTTCACGAAAGCGCACCTCCTCCGTCTTCAGGATGCGCGCATAGGACGCCTGGGCCGCGGCGTCTGCCTCCCACACCAGCTCCGCCACGAGCTCCGCCACCTGGGGCTCGATGAAGCCACCGTTGCGGCGCGCGTAGACGTGGAGCATCACCTCTTCCAGGGACTTGAACTCACGCGTCAGGTCCTCGGGGTCGAAGTTCTGGGTGTAGCGGAAGGCGCCGTGCGGGCGGACCACCTCCGGCCAGAGCCGGACGACGTCGTCGGGCCGGTCCCTGAGCAGGCGGGCCAGCTCGTCCAGCAACCGGCGCAGCGGGGCGCGCAGGTCCCTGCCGGGGACCTCCACGTCGTATGTCTCCGCGCGCAGGCGCTTGGCCCACAGGCGCGCCAGGCGCTCGCGCTCCTCCTGGAGGAGGTGGAGTCGCTGAAGATCATCACCGAGAAGGCCTCCACGCGGATTGCCCGCTTCGCCTTCGAGTACGCCCGCAAGCACGGCCGCAAGAAGGTCACCGCCGTGCACAAGGCGAAC
>NZ_VHLC01000062.1:0-51335 GCF_006547355.1 Myxococcus sp. AB036A
GGCCGGGGGACGGGGAGCGGCGGTGTTCGTCTTCTTCTTGGTTTTCATGGGGTCTCCAACGGCAGGCGTGAACGGCTAGCAAGAGCAGAGAAGGGGTGGCGTTACGGGCGGCGCATCAGTCGGGCCATGCCGCGCAGGTCCCGGGGCGCGAGCGCCTTGGCCTGAGCGAGCGTGAAGCCGCCTTTGACCAGAGTGGCGCGCAACTTCTTCGCCTCCTCCTCGTCCAGGTCCTCGTCGTCTTCCTCTGCGGACGCGGTTTCGTCGTCGTCGTCAGAGGTGGTCTCCTCGTCCTCTTCCTTGTCCTCCTCGTCCTCTTCCTTGTCCTCCTCGTCCTCTTCCTTGTCCTCCTCGTCCTCTTCCTTGTCCTCCTCGTCCTCCTCCTCGGATGCGGTCTCGTCGTCGTCGTCGGAGGCGGTCTCCTCCTCGTCCTCCTTGTCCTCTTCCTCCTCGGCGATCTTGAGCAGCCGCTTGAGGTCCGCCTTCAGTTGCTCGATGGATGCCTCGACCTTCGTGCGGAAGGAGGTCTGCGCCTGTCGATACGCCTTCCACGCGTCCTGGGAGGAGGGGGAGTCCTCGCCCTCGAAGGAGCGCACGCGCATCGCGTCCTGGTTCGCGGGGATGTTCACGATGGAGACTTCGAGCAGGTCCACGAGCGGGAAGTCGTAGCCGCCCTCCTTGTTCGGGACGGGCTCGGCTTCCGGACTCGGGCGAAAGCCGATGCTGCACGCGCTGAGCGTGCCGGCCTTCACCTTCGCGGCGATGGTGCGGGAGAGCTCGTCGACCTCGTCGAACAGCGGCTCCATGACCCAGTTGCCCGCTTCCCGGAAGCACCTGGCCACGCCGATGCCCGGTCCCCAGCGGTCGTGCTGCCAGAGCAGGGGGACGCGCAGCTCGTCACCTACTGATTTGATGGCCAGCACCCGGTCCTGGTGCCGGTCCAGGTTCGTCGAGGTGATGCGAAACACCGGGGGCGCACCGCCCCCGGCAGGCGTCGACTCCAGCAGCTTGCGGAAGGTTTTCATTCCCCTGAGAAGGGGCGGCCCTACACGCGGCCCTCTTCACCGGACCGGTCCCGAGGCGGTTCCGGAGTCGCGTTGGCGGAGGCGCTCGCGGTGTTGTTGCCGCCCGCGCCTTGACCCGGCAGAGGCGCCGGCCGCGTGCCGTCCAACTCCGGCAGGGGCTCGTAGCCTGCGAACTCTCGCTGCTCGTTGAAGGTGAAGGCTTCCGTTATCGGGGTAGTCATTGCCCGGAAAATCCTGTCGAGTTCCTGCGGGCGCGGGTCCTCGTAGTCGAGAATAACGTCCGCATCGACGAGGGGCACGAGTCGGTGCCGGAACCAGGCCAGAAGAAACTCCAGCCGCGGTGCTACGGCGTACTCGGCTAGGTGGTACTTGGCCGCCTCGGACGTGCTCCGGTTGCTGGAACTGGTGTCGCCCACCAGCTCCGGCGGCACGTTGTAAACCTGCCGCACGTAGCCGCGCAGCGACTTCGCCAGCTCCTCCGCTTGAAGCTCGCGGTAGTTGACCGCGACTTGCGCCAGCGTCACGCCGCCCGGGGCGAACCACACTTTGCCCGCGTTGGCCGGCCCGTTGAATTCCGCCTTGTAGCGCTTCTCCAAGTCGTCGGCCGCTTCCTCCCCCTCGAAGTCGTCCCGCTTGGAATCGAGGCCAACGATGGCCGTCGGAAGCCCACCGCGCTCAAACGTGGCGCGCGTGGCCTGGTCCAGAGCCTCCATCGTGTCGAGCTGATCGCCCAGCGCCGTCCCTCGCCCAGTGCCGCGGCCGGCCGGGTTCTCTGGGTCGAGGTGCTTGAGCCAGAGCAAGTTCTGGGCGGGCACGAAGCCGTGGAATTGGTTGTAGCTGACGGCGAAGTAGTCACGGCCGGGCTGAGGTGTCTGGTGCACGCAATGCGGAGGGATGACCTCCCAGCCGACCGGCCGCCCGTCGTCTCCGAGTCGGAGCCATAGAAACGTCTCGCCCACCAGGTCCAGGTGGACCTGCATCAACTTGCGCACTTCCCGTCCAGGGAACTCGGGGTGTGGGGCGTCGAGCAGGCGGAGCACCTCATGATGAGGAAGCTCGACCAGGTCCCCCTCCTTGCTGGCCTCTTCAATCGCTTTCCGCCGTTCGTCGCGGTCGAGCGACTTCCACCGCGGGTCCCATCGCTTTGCCCCACGCGAGGCAACGCGGCGGTACGCCTTCCAGCGGGGCGTCGCGACGGCATCGGCGACGGTGTCGATGACAGCCCTGAGCCAGCCGTTCTCCCGGTATGCGACCAGCACCTCCCGGCTCCCGCGCCGCGGGGCGAACGAGAAGACGGGGAGGGCGTGGACGAGGGGGCCATGGTGCGTGGGCAGCACGCCCAGGGCTTTCAGTATGCGGCGGGCAAGTGAGGTGGCCATCCCCCGTAGAAGGGGTGCCGTTTGCTACTCGGGGCGATTTACGGGCAACAAACTGCATGCTGCATCGAGGGGGCAGACGAACCTAGCGAACACATTGCCTGCTGTCGGGCTGACGGTCACGAGTCCTATTCCCTCTGAACTTCGTGCCCCTGGATTTGTATTGTGGAGGGGCGGGGTACGAGCCTGCGGCTCGGTTCGGAAAAATAGACGCTTTGTTGCGCGGGCGTCTCTGCTGTTGCTTCTTGCACGCTGGGGAATACCTGGGCCGCACCCTGGAGTGTAGCCCTTGTCAGGGTGCCGAATACATTTCATCGACCCATCTGCGAAATTCGCCATCTATGATTACGCCCAAGGTGATTTGGACGAGTGAGTCGGATGTTAGTCGTTTTATGCGAGATTCGGATTCTAACAGCACGTCGATGTCGCTGAATGCGAGAACGACCTCTCCAACGCCGACATCGCCATCCAGTATTGATTCTTCCGCCTCTTTGATGGTGTCTCTAATTCCGCGTATCGGGATGGTGCCGTCGATGTACTTGACGGCAACCGCTCTCGTTACGCTGCTTGGTTCATTGACCATGAAGAGGGCATCTGCCCTCTTGGGAACATGGACGTACACTTTTGTGCCGGGCATGGATCGGGCGGCGAGCCAGTCCTTAATTACCGTGTGGTTGCTTTTGGTGGTCCTTAGTGCTTCTGCCAATGCGAGTTGATGGAGAATTTTGGAATTAGTGGCAGTGGTGTTTGCTGTTGATGCAGCCCGACTTGTTGCTTCTTTGTTCTTGATTTCGGTTACGGCCTCTTTTGTTGCGCCGAACATGTCGAGTAAGGTTGCGAGGTCGATAATGTGGATGCTCTTCCCGTTCGTTGCCTGTCGGTACTCTTCGACGAGTTCGAAGCGTGGATATAGGGCGCTCGATTCAGTCCTTACCCACCAGTCGGACTTTCGATCTGCTGACACGAAAATGGCGTCATTGTTGTGTGATTTTCCTGCCGCCAGGATGGTGTTCCAGATTAGCAAGTCGCCGACGCCGTCGTCTGGCTTCGATTGGTCTTTGTATCCCGGTGGGAGTGAGTGAATCTGCCGGTACTCCAGTTCTGTTGCTATGGATTCTTTGTCTGCCGAGGCGAGATCCCGAATTATGCCGGTTTTGAAGATGTCTTGATATATCTTGCTTACCGGGTCGTCCCAGTTCCAGTCCTTTAGTTCCTTTAGGAGACTGTCGATGGCTTTCGTGTGTTCGGCAATGCAGGGTGCCAGACTGGCCTCTGCTTTTCTTAGTGTTTTGTAATTCTCGGAGCTCTCGAGGAGAGGGTAGGATGATTCCGTGAGGGAGAGCTTCTTGCGACTGATTTGTTGGTAGAGATCTTTCAGCCGCTCGGTCCTGTTTTTTGCGAACTCCCTTGCTACCTGTCCAGGGATGATGAGGCGCTTTTCTTGTGCCAGATGCTGGTAGACTTTTTTGATTTGTCCAAGGCTGTCCTTTCCTGTTTTGTATGGGAGCAGGAGGACGTTTGTGTCTAGTATTATTAGTGCTGTTGATTTTATTTCGCCAAGGGTTTTAGGTTGAAAAGAGAATACTGATTCTGGGTCCTTGTATACGGAGTCGAGAATTAGGATGTTGTAGCCTGGGTTCTTCTTGTCGAGAGCCATGTGTGACGTGGGCTGCGGTAGATGGGGGAAACGTTGCCTGGGAAGTATGTCAGTTGGTAAGACCGATGAGAAGCGGCTGACGCGGAGCGCTCGGACGTGACCACCTCTGCGGTGGAGAGGTTTCTTAATGCTGCGATAGAAAATCACAGGGCAACGTTTCCGCAGCAGCAGAAGTGGTATCTAGTCATGGTCATCGTCATCTGCCGGGGTGGCGCGCTCTGTCGCCGCTGCGGCCCGCTCCGCAGCTCCGGCGTTCTTTCGCTTGGGAACGACGTACTTGAAGATGGGCCACGCGAAGGCGTCGGCGCGGTCGTCGCGGCCGTGCCCGCCCTCCTGGCCGGTGAAGCGGGCGAGTTGCTTCTCCAGCTTGTCGTGTGTGCCCACCATGTGCACCAGCCCCGCCTCGGCGAGCGCGGACACCGGGGCTGCGCGCTCGGCCTTGGACTGCCGGGCGCGCTCCGTTTTCACCTTCACCTTGGCGACGGTGCGGATGGTCGCCTTGACCATGGAGCCGCCGGTGTTCGACTCGGCGAAGATCCACGCCTTCGGACGGCCGCGGCTGTCCTTCGCGGCGGCCGGCTCCCAGGCCCGGAGCGCATCCACCGCCTTCTTGGCCCAGGCGCTGGGCTCGGGGGACTGGAGGGAGAGGTCCGCGAGCACGTAGACGTGGTCGAGCCCGTCCTTCTCCCGGCGCACGCCCACCACGACGAGGCCGTGGAGGTCGCTGTTCTTCTTCTCCCCCGTGGCGGGGTCGACGGACACGACGATGTAGTCGTATTCCGTGGGCGCGTCCTTCCGCTTGACGCGCGTCGCTTTCCAGTTGACCCGGCGGTAGAGGGCCGGGTCCATGGAGAAGGTGAGCTCGCCCAGGAACTCCCGGCGGCCCTCCGTCGTGTGCATCATCCGCCGCGCGTAGCGGACGTAGGCCGGGTCGAGGTTGTCGCTGTTCTCCAGCGTGGAGCTGCGCGCGAGCACCAGGCCCTCGCGGTCGGAGAGCATCTCCACGAAGAGCGGCGTCGGTGCCGGCGTCGTGGTGATGAACATGCGGGCGGAGAGGCCCTCGCGCCGCATTCGCGTGGTGCGCAGGCGGAGGACTGCGCGGCACTCCTTGTAGACGGCGATGGCATCGCCCTTCCACGCCACCGGCTCGTCGGCCCAGATGAAGGTGTACTGGTGCCCGCGGAACTTGTCGGCGTTCTTCGCAGGCAGCCACGTCGCCTGGGCGCCGTTGGGCCACACGAGACGGCGCTTTGCCTTCTCGTACTTCGGATAGAACCAGGGGGCGCTCAGCGAGAGGATGCCGGACGGGCCCTCCAGCTGGTTCTTCACGATTTCGGAGTAGGTGGGCCCGACGATGAGGATGCGGGCCTCTGGGTCCGCACGCGCCTCCTCGATGACCGCGCTCGCTCCCCCATAGGTCTTGCCGGTGCCACGGCCCCCCATGAAGAAGAACGTCCGGTAGGTGCTGGGAGGCACCTGCACCGGGCGCAGGGAGTAGATGGGCTCGTAGTAGAGGGTGACCAGCTCCTGCGCCGTCAGGCCCAGCAGGTCCGCGAAGCCCGCGACGCTGCCCTTCACCTTGCGAGCGCGGAGGGCTATCCGCTGGAGCAGCGAGAACCGGCCGTTCCGCTCGGAGGTGAGAACGGGGATGCCTTCGAGCAGCTTCTCACCGGCCTCCAGGATGGAGGCGCTAGCTACCATCGCCGTCCTCGTCGTCTGCGTCTTCCTCCGAGTCCTTGCTCGGAGGTGGCTCGGCCGCGTCCGCCTCCTCCTTGTCGTGCTCCTCGAGGAACCGGGCCAGCTTCTCGTCGAGGCGGCTCCGCGCCTGCTCCGGCGTCACCAACTCGAAAAGCGGCCCCAGCCCGTTGCCCGCGGCAACCGGTGCCTCGCGCGGCACGGTGAAGTCCTTCGGGGACGCCACGGACAGGCGCCACCGAATTACTTTGTCGTTCATCGACTTGTCGCCGATGGCCGCAGTGGACAACTCGACGAGGCCCATCTGGTACTCGGCCTCCGCCTTCTCCACGTCCTGGACCAGCTCCGTGTAGCGGCTGCGCTTGCCCTGTTCGATGGCCTCACGGCCCCGGCGCAACCACCCCTGCAGGCGGACCTCGGTGGTGCCAGCAAGCGCGGCGGCCATGCGCTTCGTGGCCCCCTTGCGGAGGTTCGCCACCACATCGCGGTGTATGTCGAAGGTCAGCGTCGAGGCAGGCCCGTTCCACTTCGGCGGCCGGCCGCGCTTCCTCTTCGGCGGCGGGCCGGCGGGTGGGGACTTCGGGTCATAGCCACGAGGAGAGGACACCCCTCCGAGAAGGGGTGTCCTCCATCACTCAAGTTAGGACCAGATGGTCTTTTTGACCGCCTCGCTGGCGACATCCACCAGTAGCTGTCGACCAACGTCCGCTACTTGTTTTCCCGTGCCGGCGAAGAACTTTTTCCAACGGCTGGCCGCAACTTGAGACTGTGGTGAGGTGGCAAGCAGCGCAGCTGCGCTTTCCTTCAGGGCTGCTTTGTCGGCATCCGGCGTGTCCGTGGCGTCGACCAAGTCGTGCGCTGCCTTTATCCGAGCCATTGTCCAAGGGTAGTGGGCACCGCACTCACGGCAATAGGAAGGAACCTTCTGCTGAGTCGTGTCGACAAGGCCGGTCGCGTAGTACTTGCCCTGGATTGGAGTATTGCACTGGGCGCACTTCGTGCGTGTGGCGGCGCCACAATCGGTGCAGAACTTCTTGTTGGTTTGAGGGTGCCGTGTTGACCATGAATTGATCACGTGGCCGTTGTCGCAGATCTGCGCGACGTCATATCCAGAGTCATCGCCGCCCGAATTGCCGCCAAAGTACATTCATATCCCCCAAGTCGGTCAGCCCTGACCGCCTCGGGGAGTGTACTCGACCAGCACATCAGTACCGCAAGAGGGGCGAGCGAGTCGCTTCACTGTGTATGTTGCCGCTTTCCTGGTGCTGGGGCCGGAGGTCAGTGACGCAATTCAGGTAGGACTCGATGCGCTGAGGGGTGGGAGAAGCGGTCATGTCTGTCCAGGAGCGGCAACCGGCGCATCGTCGGTGGGGAGCGCGAGGCGACCGATGCTGAGCCCCGCCTCGCACAACGCGGGCCGCTCGTGGTGGTCGACCGGCAGGACGATGCCCATTCGCCACACGAGGTCTGCGCAGTCGGCGCGCGTCCCCATGGCCGCGAGGACTGCGCAGCGGCGAGCGACCTCGACGGGCACCGCGTCCTTCGTCGTCGCGAGCATGCGCCACAGTTCCTCCCGCTCGGCGAGGGCAACGAGCGCTCCCGGGCCTGCGGCATAGGCGTCCAGTGCTCGCGCCATGTCGAGGCGCACGGTGCGGGCGGAGCCGTCGATCAGGGTGGAGGAGCACCACGCCCACGCCTGGCTCGGCTGTGAAGTCGGGCTGGCCGCGGAGGGCGTGGGCAACATCGCTGGGGGTGATTGGGGGCATGCCCCCAGAAAGGGCGCCAGCGGCCCGCCCTGCGCCGCGAGTACGCGGACGCCCGGGCCGGCCGTCCACACCGACAGCGCGCGACAGCGGGCCACCAGGAACGCTAGGGCTCCCAAAAAACGGGGGTCGTCTGACAGATTCCCCTCGGAAAAATCCCGAAGAATTCGCGCGTCCGGATTGTGGGCCGCCGAGCAATCCAGTTTTGAGCCCACCTCCCCGGTTTCCCACCCCGGGGTGCCCGTACGCGCGTTCAGTCACACTGTATCTCCTGGCATGTCCTACATGTGCGGGTCGGTGTTCCCTGGGGACAGGGGCGACACCAACGGTGCCGAGCGCGCCCCTTCTCGCGGGCATGACCGTCCTGCTCGCTGTCGTCGCCTTCGTCCTTGTCGTGGTGCTCGTCGTCGTCTGCCGCCGCCTACATGCCGCCGCGCGGGTTCGCTTCGCGATGCACGAGGCGTTGGTTGTTGCGCAGGAGCATGCGCAGGCGTGCAAGGTCGCCCAGGCGGATGCGGCAGTCGAGCGCGCCAACGTGGAGCGCGCGCTCCGCATCCTGTGGCGCCGCGTCGAGGTCGTGACGCCAGCTGACGGGGCGGCGGTGGCGTTTCTCCGGGCGGCCTTCCCGACGCTGCCGACGCCGCCTGGGCCTCGCGACCCGTTCATCACCCTCCCGCAGCTTGCCGACCTCATGCGGAAGCCGCGCCCCTCCTGCCCGAAGTGTGAGGACCCGTCCTGCGTTGCCTCGGGCCAGTGCGATGACCTCTTCGGCGGGGATGCACCGTGAGGGTGCAGCGTCCGCCTCGATGCCGCCTGGGCGGACGTCCGCTGGGCTGTGGCTGTCCGCGGCTTCCGTTCCGTGCCGCCCCTTCTGACGGCGCATGAGCTCCCCCACCATGGAAACCGCCGTCATCGCCCTGGCGGTGAGCCAGCTCCTTGTCCCGCTCCTCCAAGGGCTGCTCTCCCGGCGCCAAGCGAAGCACGAGGCCGCCGTGGAGCAGGTGCCGCTGCTGGTGGAGCGCCTGGGCACGGTGGCTGCCGATGTGCGGGATATCAAGGCGGAGCTACGCCGGGTGAGCGAACACGAGTCCCTGCTCAGGCAGCAGGACCTGCGCATCAAGGCGCTGGAGTCGTGGCAGGCGGAGGCCCGCCCCCAGCTCGCCCGCGCGTCGAGTGACACGCACCTCCTCATGGGCGAGCGCAGCGCCCGCCAGATGCAGCACGCGGCGAACGTCGTGGCCGCCCAGGACGCGGTCCGCTCGCGCCCATAAGCCTTTCACCCGTAGCACCACCGAAGGAGTGCCCCATGTCGCACGCACCTGCCCAATCGAAGCCGTCCGCCCCCGCCTACTCGCCCGCGCCGGAGCTCGTGACCGCCGCGGAGCGAGCCCTCGCCACCGCCAACGCTGCGCACCTCGACACGGCCGAGCGCATGTACCTGTCCCATGGGGCGGTGACGGACGGGCGCTCTGCTGTGACGGGGGCCCTGTTGCCGCCGTTCCGCGAGTGCTCCGTGCCGGCTGGCTCGCCGCTGCGCGCGTCTTCCCGGCCATCGCGGCTGCCTACGAGTCCTGAGCGCCGCTTCTCCCGGGGGCAACCCTTCGCCCTCGGGAGTCATTATGCCGGTCCCTCCTCGCATTGAACGCTGGCGCTCCGTTGTGGAGCCCCTCGCCTTGCTATACCGCCTCGACCCGCTGCTGGTGCTCGCTCTGCTGGACCGCGAGTCCCTCGGCGGCGACGCGCTCACCCCAAAGGGACCCGCAGGCACGGGAGACCACGGGCACGGGCGCGGCCTGATGCAGATTGATGACCGCGCCCACAAGAGATTCGTCGGCGCCGTGGACGACCTGGGCCGCCCGTTGTGGCAGGACCCGGCGTTCAACGTGCACTACGGCTGCCGTCTCCTTCGCCGCAACCTGGACTCGCTCAACGGCTACGTGGCCGGTGCCCTTGCCTCCTACAACGCGGGCCTGGGCCGGGTGCGCTCCGTGCTGGCGCGCCTCCCCGCCGATGCCACGGATGCGCAGCGCCAGGCCGCCGTGGACAGCGTCACCACCGGGCGGGACTACGCCACCGACGTCCTGCGGCGGCACGCGGAGTTCGCGGCCTGAGCGCCTCTTCTCCTGGGGGCTGTCCTCTCGCAGTCCCCAGGAGCACCCATGAAGTCCATGACGTTCATCCGCACGCCTGCCGCGCTCATCGTCGTGCTCGGCGCACCGACTGCCCTGGCACAGGGGGCCGCCGCGCCGGAGCCGACGCTGACCTCCATCCTCATGAGCACCGCTGTGCAGGTGGTGCCGATTGTGGCCACTGCCCTAGCGGCCCTGCTCGTGGCCGGGCTGACGGGCCTGACGAACAAGCTCAAGGCGCAGGCCGAGGTGTCGAAGCTCGCGGCCGTGGGCGAGCGGTCCGCCACCGTCGCGCTGTCCGTTGTGCGCCACGTCGACGTGACGATGAAGCCCAGGCTTGAGGCTGCCGCCGCTGACGGCGTCCTCACCCAGGAGGAGTTCCAGCAGCTCAAGGCCGAGGCGATGACTCGGCTGAAGGAGAGCCTGGGCGGGCACGGGCTGCGCGAGCTCCAGGAGGTGCTCAAGCTTGCGCCGGGCAAGCTGGGGGAGTTCCTGAGTGGCCTCATCGAGGACGCCCTCGACCGGATGAAGGCGAGCAGGGGCATCGTCACCACCACCGCCGAGGACGTCATCAGCGCCGCCCTGGCGCTCGGCGCGGCAAGCACGGCGTCGCCGACGCTGGAGCGTGCCGCGTTCCCTCAGACGCCCCGCGGGTAGAGGTATCCGCGGGGCTCTCCAAGGTGCTCGCTGATGTCCCGGTGAGGACCGGCTACGTCGAGGCGCAAGCGGGCGTGTCCTCGCTCACCGGCGGCTACGTGCGCGGAGAGGTCGGGGCGAGGGTGGCGGAGAACCTGGGCCTGTTCATGTTCGGCCAGGCGACCAAGCACCAGCGCATGGCTGGGGCAGGGCTCCGGTACACGTTCGGCTGGTAGACGGCGCCTTCGGACCAAGGCCCCGTCGCGCAGCTGCTGGTAGCGTGACGGGGCCTTGGGGACCTGCGGCTGGGCCGGTATGCGTCCCTGTGAACGTAATTCGGGTCAACCGATGTTGTTCCCAGGTAGGGGCGAAAATCACCCGGACTTGCTGTGGCAAGCCCGAATGAGTCCCTACCTTCCGGGTAGTGCCCGCTTGCGTCGCACGCCATGAAGTGCATGTGCTCGCTGGTGGTCGTACTCGGGCCAAACCTTTGACACTCCCCCCAGAAACGGGTGACGGTGCGCACGTGGCGAGCACTGAAACAAGACAAGGTGTCCTCGTTGCCATCGAGGGCATTGATGGCGCGGGCAAGACGACGCAGGCCGGCCGGCTTGAGGCGGCGTTGCGGTCCGGAGGCCACCGCGTGGTCTCCACGAAGGAGCCGACGAACGGCCCGTGGGGCCGCAAGCTCCGCGAGTCCGCGACGTCCGGCCGCCTGTCCGCCGCCGAAGAGCTGGACCTGTTCATGCGGGACCGGCGGGAGCACGTCGCCAACCTCATCAACCCGTCGCTTGATGCGGGGATGGTGGTCATCGTCGACCGCTACTACTTCTCGACGGCCGCCTACCAGGGCGCGCGCGGGATGGACCCTGCCGAGCTCATCCGGCAGAACGAGGCGTTTGCACCGAAGCCGGACCTCCTCGTGCTGTTGGATGTGGAGCCCCAGCTCGGGATTGAGCGCATCCGCAAGCGCGGCGACAAGGAGAACGACTTCGAGCAGGAGACTGGGTTGCGTGAGTCCGCCCGTATCTTCCGCGCGCTGGACTACCCGAAGCTCGCGCGGATCCCGGGCACGATGAAGCCCGAGGACATCACCGCTGCGATTCTGGAGCACCTCTACTCGGGCCCCCTGGCTGGGCGGCCTGTTGTCCCTTCGGATGCCCCGGGTCGCCCGCTGACGAACGGCGACCTCTGGATGGCCGCCGCGAAGGTCCGGTAGCTGCCGCGCCGGGCGCCCTGTGCCCTCGTAGAGGCTGAAGTTCAACGGCTCGCTCCGATGTCCTGGAGCGGGCCGCATTCTTAGGGGTAAGGTTTTCGTACTACATGCGGCCTTGAAGCCACGTGACCACGTCGGTCGTGACGCCCTTTGTTGCCCACTCGCGTGCGGCCATGAGTACCACCAGCGCATCGTTGGCATCCATGTACTGCGCCAAGTGGTCGCGGACTTGAGCCGCGTTGTTGGGCGTCTCTATCAGCCAGACAGATTCTACGGGGTGCGCCCAGTTTCGATAGGACTTGATGGCTGCGTAGAGTCCTTCGTAGTTGCGGCCGGGCTTCGATAAGTCGTAGCTGATCATCATTACTGCCATCGGTGTTGTCTCCTGATAGAAGCGGGATGCCCCTGTAACCACGTTCAGTGGGTGCTTGGAGGCATTCCATGCGTTGCCTAGCAACGGAATTGCCCTGTGGGGAGGGGTCGATAGACCCCATGGCTTCCGGGCGGCATCCGCCGTGCGGGAAAGGGCTCGCCGCGCCGTGGGTGCGGAACTCGAGGAGCGCTACTGCGAGGCTGCGGCCCGCCGGCTGGAGAGGCGCTGCGCGAGGGCCACGGTGATGCGGCGTGACGCACCCGGCAGGGTGGCTACTTCTGGCCGCCCTGCCGTGACAGCGTGCCCATGAGGCGCCGGAGCAGGCGCCTCAGTTCCTCGGCATCCATGGCCGCCAAGTCCAGCCGCTCCCACCACGGGGAGTGGTCGCCGAACGCATCCCAGGCCTCCATGTGGTGGTCCGGGCCATCCTTGATGACGCGGTACTGCTCGGCCTCCCAGAGCACAGCCGGCGGTGGGGCCTGCTGAAGATGCTGCTCAGCGCTCATGGCTGCCTCGCGGCGGAGAAAGGCCCCCCGGGCGGAATGCCCGGGGGAGTGGTGGTTGGGCAGGCGAGAAAGCCGCGCCGAAGGCCCGCCGCCACCACGACAGGTCAACGGCGGCGCGGGCGGTGTCCGCCTTCGTCCGGTGTGGCGAGCGGACCCTGTCAACCGCGGTGCACTTGGTGCTGGTGGTGCACGGCGAGCGCGGCCTGTTGCCTGGCGCGGGCGAAGTCGTTACGCACGCGCTTGGCGCGGAGCTGCTCGGCGGTCTGGGCTGGGGGGATGTCTCGACGCACGGTGCCTCCGTGCGGACGAAAAGGGGCGTCAGCGTGTGTGCGCTGCAGTGGGGGGAGTACCGGACGTGCGGCGCGGAGCGGTCTGGCCGTCGAAGATGCGCGCGCAGGGCCACGTCCACCTCCCCATGGACGTCATCGAGGAGAACGAAGCTGGCAGGCGCCCAAGTACCTTCGGTCTCCCTAGGCCAGGAAAATTCGGTGGTTGGGTTCACCGAGGAGCGTCTCGGCTCCTAGCTGGCCCTGCGAAAATTTGCCGCTGGCCTGCTGCCCCATAGATTGATGACGGAGGACGGGGGCGAATCGCTAGAAGTGTGTAGGTGCTCGTAGGGGGCGGCCGGAAAGTCGACGCACCTCTGCGGTGTGCCAACGATGGTGGTCGTAGGGCAGAAACGCAAAAGACGCCCACGGCTATGTGGGCGTCTTTCGCACGCGGAAGTGCAGTAGCACCAACGCGACTCGCAAAACTGAAAGTACATCTGTTGCGTTCGAACGCAACTCTCCGACCGTTTGAACGCAGATGCCCTTACCGGCGGAGGGATTGTGGTTTTTTTGCCCATGATGTGGGGGCTGGTAGGAATGCTCGGGTCAACGAGGCAGGACGAAATCGCTGGAGAAGTGCAGTGGCGCCAACGCGACTCGCAATCCGTGTGCTGCTGCACCTGCTCCAGAGAAAGGGAGAGGTGACCACGATGGATAACAGCTCTTGGAAGGTCATCGTCCACTGGGGACTTGGCGGCGCTGCCGCTCTTATCCCGTTCGTATGGGCGGTGTACCGGCTGTACGTGAGCAAGCCGTAGCAATGTTGCGGGAGGCGCAAGGGCGGCCACTTGGCTCTTGCCCTTGCTGCTCCCGCGCGTAGTGAATGACGCGCTCCTTGCTGTGCCACTGCGAGGACTTGACGTATCTGGTGGCAGGTGGCTCAAGGGGCAGTTCGTGTGGTGGAGGTCACCAGACGAGAATGCTGGGGAAGATTCTCCAGCCATTCGGAGTGCAGCAACGCCCCAGGACGCTGCGGCAACACCCCAGAATGGGGCCCTGCCAACGTCGCCCGAGTGCGGCAACACCCCAGAATGGGGCCCTGCCAGCGTCGCCCGAGTGCGGCAACACCCCAGAATGAGGCCTGCATCAGGGGCACCAGGTTGCGGCAACATCCAGGACGCTGCGGCAACACCCCAGAATGAGGCCCTACCAACGTCGCCCGAGTGCGGCAACACCCCAGGACGCTGCGGCAACACCCCAGGACGCTGCGGCAACACCCCAGGACGCTGCGGCAACACCCCAGGACGCTGCGGCAACACCCCAGGACGCTGCGGCAACACCCCAGAATGGGGCCTGCATCAGGGGCACCTGGTTGCGGCAACATCCAGGACGCTGCGGCAACACCCCAGAATGGGGCCCTACCAACGTCGCCCGAGTGCGGCAACACCCCAGGACGCTGCGGCAACGCCCCAGAATGGGGCCCTGCCAACGTCGCCCGAGTGCGGCAACACCCCAGAATGGGGCCCTACCAACGTCGCCCGAGTGCGGCAGGGCCCCCACCGGCTGCTCTCGGGATCCGGTGTCACTTAGCTTCGCGGAGTGTCCCGTCGTGACTGACGTGGAAGTGAAACCCTCCGCGTCCCTCGCCGGAAACGCCGATGCTGTAGGTGCGGCCGGGGACGAGCGGTTGTGGAGACTCCAATTCCTCGAACCCCTCCGGAAGGACACCGTAGCTGAGCCTCGCTGGGGATACCTCAAAGTTGGGAGGGAGCTTGCGGAGTTCCCACATGCGGGTGCCGTCGAGGTCCCTTACGCTGACGTATCCATAGCGCGGCTCTTCGACTGGTTGCGACGGCTCGCTGATAACGAACTCGGGCGAAGGAAGCCGCTCGTCCGAGGAGGCCAGTATTATGTGAATGGGGGGCTCGCAGGCCCCCACAACGGTTGCAAGGACGGTCACCGCCGCGAGCTGCAGAAGTCGATTCAGTCTCATGGCTACGGTGCCCCCCGGCCGGCCTGGACTTCGCGCACGGCCGCCTCGAGCTGCGCGGTGTAGTCGACGCCATTGACGTAGAGCCGCCCCGGTGGAGTCTTGAAGAAGCCTGCGAGGTAGCCCTGCTCAAGCAACTCGGCCTGTTGCTCTGGGTTGAGCTGGCTCCAGGACTTGCCCTCTTTGAGTGCCTTGCCGAGGTTGTATCCGTCGCCGAAGAACTGAGCGAAGAGGGCCTCGCTCATGTAGTCGCTACCTCCGTGCTGGAACTGCCACACGTGCGCGGCTTCGTGGATGAGGGTGTCCATTTCAAGCGGGAGGTGCTTCGAGGGGATGTAGATGGTGTCCCCATGGACGAACGGGCGGCCCGATGCAGTCAGGAGTCCAGCGTTGCCCTCCTTGATGCTGATTCGCGAGTAGTCGAGGCTGTCACCGTAGACCTGCCGGAGGACGGCTTCCTCCTCTCCTGTCAGCCTACGGCGCACGGGCTCCACACCGAGAAGTGTCTGGACGGCGCTGATGGTCCGGCCCCCCAACATGAGCACCGCGTCGATGGGCGTCTGGACGACCTGCACCAGGCCGCGCCCGATCTCGCCAAAGCCCTCACGGAATCGCCCGGTGAACACCTGGCCTAGGCCACGTGAAAGCGTCTGCGCCGCCTCCGCACCGTTGCGCACGACTCCCACAACAGCGTCCTTCACTCCCGTCACGAGGCCTCCGACGGCGTCTCCCGCGCGCCGGAGCCCTCCCGCGACGGCGGAGCCGATACGACTGAGGAGTCCTTTCTGGCCCTGTTCTGCCTCTGGCGATTCAGCCTTGAGGGCCGACAGCGGGGACTCCACGCGGGGAGCGACTTCTTGAAGAGCCGTGGCACCCATGTGCGCTCCAAGTGACGTGATGGAGTTTCGCATGTGGGGCGTGTCCACAGGGCGGCGTGGGGCCGTGCCGGTGGGAAACTCGGGTAGTTCTTCGAAGGAAGGCCCGTTTCGCGGGGGTATTGGATTCATGCGTGCTCCGAGAAGAGGTGGCCGCTCTTTCGGTGCAGAACCCAAGCCTGGGCAGGCGCGTCTATCCCCTTGGGATTACCGGGGCGGAGCAGCGGGTGGTGTCTCAGCGGGGAGACCAGCATCCGCCTTGCTGGAGGTGCGCTAGGGCTTCACGTCGCGTGCCTTCAACTGCTGGGCTGAGCCGGGAACCAGGCTCAGCCCAAGGCGGCGGCACCATGAATCCCTGCACCATGTTTGCGGGCTGCGCTTCCTGGTGGGCGAGGGCGTCCCAGACTGTGAGCAGCAAGGCGCCACCAGTGTCGCCGCGCAGTTGCTGGGCCCCCGCGCCATGGGCGTGGAGCTCGAGGAGCGGTACTCCGAGGCCGCTGCCCGGCGCTGGAACAGGCGCAGCGCGAGGGGCAGGGCGAGGCTGCGTGACGACACCGGCGGGGCGGCCACTTCTAGCCGCCCTGCCGTGACAGCGTCCCCATGATGCGCTGGAGCAGGCGCCTCAGTTCATTCCATCCATGGCGCGCAAGTCCAGCCACTCCCTCCGGGGGGAATGGTCGCCGAACGCGTCCCTGGCCTCCTGGTGATGGTCCGGGCGGTCCTTGACGACGCGGTACTGCTCGACCTCCCATAGCACGGCCGCCGGTGGGGGCTGAACAGCGCTCATGGGGCCTCGCGATGGAGAAGGTGCCGGGGGCAGGCGAGAAAGCCGCGCCGAAGGCCCGCCTCCACTACGACAGGTCAGCGGCGGCGCGGGCGGTGCCCGCCGAGTAGCAAGGAGAGGGGCTGGCCCGCGGGCACTCACGTGCGTCGCCGCTTTTGTTGGGAGTCGTGGGCCGGGCTCACTGCCCGCGAGGGGCACTTGGCGCGAGAGAATAGGCTTGGCTCTCTCAGGTAGTATCCGTGCCTGCGGCTCACCCAGAGCATTCCTTGACTGCGTCAGGGCTGAGTACGGTGAGCGCTTGGCGGGCCAAGTTGGTACTCCTATCAGGCGCTGCTGCCCGTACATCGTTGGCTGCCGATAGGGCGTCGCAGATGAGTGCTGCGTCCTTGGTCCTGATTCCCAGCATCAAGAGCACGTTGCCCAGGTTGCTCTGCGTCATCGCCCAGTCCAGCGGCACTCGCTCACGCTTTCGCTCCTCTAGGGCCGCCCGGTAGGCCGCCACCGCCTCCTCGAATCGCTCCGTCCCCGACTCCCGCTCCCCAATCGACGCGAGCGCGGTGCCCAGGTTGTTCTGCGTCATCGCCCAATCCAGCGGCACTCGCTCGCGCGTGTACTCCTCCAGGGCCGCCCGGTAGGCCGCCACCGCCTCCTCGAATCGCTCCGTCCCCGACTCCCGCTCCCCAATCGACGCGAGCGCGTTGCCCAGGTTGTTCTGCGTCGCGGCCCATGCCAGCGGCACCCGCTCGCGCGTTCCCTCCTCCAGGGCCGCCCGGTAGGCCGCTACCGCCTCCTCGAGGCGCTCCGTCCCTGACTTCCGCTCCCCAAGCGCCCTGAGCGCGGTGCCCAGGTTGTTCTGCGTCGCGGCCCAGTCCAGCGGCACCTGCTCGCGCGTGTACTCCTCCAAGGCCGCCCGGTAGGCCGCCACCGCCTCCTCGAATCGCTCCGTCCCCGCCTCCCGCTCCCCAAGCGACGTGAGCGCGTTGCCCAGGTTGTTCTGCGTCGCGGCCCATGCCAGCGGCACCCGCTCGCGCGTGTACTCCTCCAGGGCCGCCCGGTAGGCCGCTACCGCCTCCTCGAGGCGCTTCGTCCCCGCCTCCCGCGCCCCAAGCGTCCAGAGTGCGGTGCCCAGGTTGTTCTGCGTCGCGGCCCATGCCAGCGGCACCCGCTCGCGCGTGTATTCCTCCAGGGCCGCCCGGTAGGCCGCTACCGCCTCCTCGAGGCGCTCCGTCCCCGACTTCCGCTCCCCAATCGCCCAGAGCGCGTTGCCCAGGTTGTTCTGCGTCGCGGCCCAATCCAGCGGCACCTGCTCGCGCGTGTACTCCTCCAAGGCCGCCCGGTAGGCCGCTACCGCCTCCTCAAGGCGCTTCGTCCCCGCCTCCCGCTTCCCAATCGTCAAAAGCGCGATGCCCAGGTTGTTCTGCGTCGCGGCCCATTCCAGCGGCACTCGCTCGCGCGTGTATTCCTCCAGGGCCGCCCGGAAGGCTGTCACTGCCTCCTCGAGGCGCTCCGTCCCCGACTCCCGAGCCCCAAGCGCCATAAGCGCGGTGCCCAGGTTGTCCTGCGTCGCGGCCCAGTCCAGCGGCCCCCGCTCGCGCGTCCGCTCCTCCAGGGCCGCCCGGAAGGCCGCCACTGCCTCCTCAAGGCGCTCCGTCCCCGACTCCCGCGCCCCAAGCGCCCAGAGCGCGGTGCCCAGGCTGTCCTGCGTCATCGCCCAATCCAGCGGCACCCGCTCCCGCGTTCGCTCCTTCAGGGCCGCCCGGAAGGCCGCCACCGCCTCCTCAAGGTGCTTCGTCCCCGCCTCCCGCGCCCCAAGCGCCAAAAGCACGTTGCCCAGGTTGCTCTGCGTCGCGGCCCATTCCAGCGGCACTCGCTCGCGCTTTCGCTCTTCCAGGGCCGCCCGGTAGGCCGCTACCGCCTCCTCAAGGCGCTTCGTCCCCGCCTCCCGCGCCCCAAGCGTCCAGAGCGCATTGCCCAGGTTGTTCTGCGTCGCGGCCCATTCTAGCGGCACCCGCTCGCGCTTTCGCTCCTTCAGGGCCTCCTGGTAGGCCGCCACCGCCTCCTTAAGGCGCTTCGTCCCCAACTCCCGCGCCCCAAGCATCCGGAGCACGTTGCCCAGGTTGTTCTGCGTCGCGGCCCATTCCAGCGGCACTCGCTCGCGCGTTCGCTCCTCCAGGGCCGCCCGGTAGGCCGCCACCGCCTCCTTGATGCGCTTCGTCCCCGACTCCCGCTCCCCAAGCCTCCAGAGCGCGTTGCCCAGGTTGTTTTGCGTCGCGGCCCATGCCAGCGGCACCCGCTCGCGCGTTCGCTCCTCCAGGGCCGCCTGGAAGGCCGCCACCGCCTCCTCATGGCGCTCCGTCCCCGATTCCCGCTCCCCAAGTGTCAAAAGCGCGATGCCCAGATAGTGCTGCGTTGCGGCCCATTCCAGCGGCACTCGCTCGCGCGTTCGCTCCTCCAGGGCCGCCCGGAAGGCCGCCACCGCCTCCTCAAGGCGTTCCGTTCCCGACTCCCTCTCGCCAAGCGTCGAAAGCGCGCGGCCCAGGTTGTGCTGCGTCTCAGCCCATTGATTGGGCGATTCGCGTTGCGTCCATGTCTTCAGTCCTTCACCGTAAAGGGCGATGGATTCTCGGAGGGGGTCATCCTGCCCATTCTGCGAGCCCAGGACTCGAAGAGCATCAGCGAGGACGCCTCCTGTAGCGGCCCGGTCTTGCTCATCCCAGGTGGCGCCGTGCGTGCGAAGGAGGTGTCGCACCTTATCGGTGAAGTCCGGGAGCTTGTCGGCGAGGTATCGCCCTTCGTTCGAGAATTCGCTCGATGCCTGTGTGAGGACAGCTAGGCGCAGCACCGTCGACAGGTCGTCCCAGAACAACTCCGGAAGACGCTGGCCTCTCTCCCGCTCGTAACCCTTGGGCCTTGCCGCCTCCCGCTTCATCTCCCGTGGGCTCTCTGCCCATGTCAGGTAGAGCTGAGGGACTGCCTCTGGGCCGCTCCCCCTGACGCTGCCCCAGATGAGGACGTCTGCGTGCATTCTGCGGAGGTAATTTCGTGCAGCCTCATGGCCGGCAGCCTCATTGCCCTTGGGAATGATGAAGCGCACGGGCTTCACCTCAAGGTACGGTTCCTCATCCAAGTTGCCCTGAATGACGTACCAGAGTTCGTCTTTGTCATCCCGCTCCAACTTGGCCACTGCGACCCTGAATGCCCTAGGAGCCGGAGGAGATTCGCGGACCATCGTCTTCGCGATAAGCTGAATCCCCCACTGCACCGGCGCCAGCTTGGAGAAGTCCTTCCACTGCCACGTTACGAACGCGCTGAGGCCCGCCGCCACGAGCAGAATGCGGTAGGCTTTGAGGCGCCGGGGGCGCTGCTTGCCCCACGACGGCATCCAAAGGACTCTCCATAGAGCTTCCCAAGGGCCAGAGGGGACGTGCTCTTTGTCAGGAGAGGTTGCGTCAGGGGAGGTGCGAGACGCCCGTTCGGCCGTCTTCTGTGACTTGCGGGGGTTGCGGAACATAACACCTCACAGTGCCCTCTCCTCCTCGCCACCGCCCTGAGCTGCGTCGAGGGCTCAATGAAAATTAGTCACTTCGCCTTCTTTAGCTCTGCGCCAGCGTTTGGCGGGCTCACGTGCAGACGGCTGAACGGCACGTCTGGCGGAGGTGCCGCACCAGCAACAAAGTCTCCTGAACGCTTCCGAAGAGCTGGCCTGGGGCTGCCGAGCTGCCTGGGCGTGCGAGCACAACGGTGAGACTTACCAACAGCGCCACTGCGAAGGACTCTAAGGCAGGGCCGCTTCGTGTCGTGGCACTCGCCGCCCTCGTGACACGTGAGGCGCTGAAACAGCACCTGGAAGCGCTCGGCCTCAAGACGGCAGCGCGCGGTTTGGGGCTCAAGTCCATCACCCACCTGTTCCGCTTGTACTGGCTGGTGCGTCAGCACAACCTCGTGGTGGAGGGGCTGGACCACGCGTCGGCTGTCCGGGGGACTTGTCCGCGACGAGCCCGCAACCGGAGCCCCGGGCCTGAGCACGGAACAGCGGGTGACCGCGGAGATCCGTTTCGATGACCGAGAGGGCAGGGGGTGTCATGCCCCCGTAGAAGGGGCGCCAGCGGCCCGCTAGGAACGCGTAAGGCCCAGGAAAATAGGGGGCTACCCTCACAGTACTTCCTCGGAGAAATCCCGGGAAATTCCGCAGCGCGAGATTGTACCGCGCCGAGCAATCAAGTTTTCAGGCGGCTTCTCCAGTTTTCCACCCCGGGTGCTTGCAACTGGGGCGATGGCGTTGCAGGTGGGGTGTGTCGCACATGGTGCGATGCTGGCAGTCTGTGTTGCGTACCCGTGCCTAGGTCGTGCTTTGACCCGTTCCTCGCGCATCGCCAGTGTCGGCCGTTGAGGTCAGACTGGATCTACCCGTGGCGTATCGCTACGGAACCCCGCAGGTGCGACTTGGGCGGGAGAAGGTTGGGCAGGATTGCTTTCGCGCCTAAATATGAGGGATGTGCAAGGTGTATGGAAGTGTTGAGACTTGCACTTCTTCCCCCCAAGTCGAATCAACGTCGAACTTTCCTGAAATGAACGTGCCGTCCTCGGTAACGATTTTGTATGACACTTCCATGCGGAATGTCGTGCGCGGTACTGGCTCTGTGGTTGTTTCGGCACCAAACAAAACGAGTGGCTCGATTGAGCCTGGGGCGATTAATTTGATGCGTTGGCGAATTGAGTTTTTTGTTTTTCTGTCGATGTAGCAGTGGTTTGATGGGTTGCTTACGCTGTTTCTGAATTCCCTTTCGGCTTCAGGTGTGAGGAGTTGGTTTAGATGGAGATGGACGTCCTGGGCGGGGTTGAAGCTTATGTCTACAACGACATTGCGGGCTGGTGCCGAGCCGAGGTTGCTGACGGATAGGCGCATCCAGACCGTTCTGTTACGTTGGTCCGCTAGAGGAGATGGTGTCAGATTGTGGAGGGGCACGTGCTTTGTTAGTGAGTGCTTTCGGGAGTTTTTCGAGGGGATGATGTCTCCTGTTCCCGGGTGTGAGAGCTGCAGAACTGGCTTTGGGGTTGAGGCTGATTGGGCTGCGGCTAATTTTTCTCTAAGGCGGGAGTTTTCAGCGGAGAGGCGTGCAAGTTCGTCAAAGCTCCCAATTGATGGGATGCTGTTGCCTCGAATCCAGCCTGGGCGAGGCTTGTTGTCGTCCGCGTCGTCCTGAATCATATTGCGGAGAGAACTTGCCACCGCTGCGGCTAGGTCGTTGGCTTCTTTCCATGTCTTGTAGAGGTGGTTGCTCCTTACTTTTTCGATGAAGGATGCGAGTTGTTTTCGCTTTTTGGGGTCGGTCTCAATCGCATTGCCAGGAGTCGAGGGCGTTTCGCGTATGAACGCGAGAACTGGAATGCCCTTCGAGGTGGCATATTCGTACTCTCGCTGAGTCCAGCTGATGCCGGTTGTGGAGTCTACGGACCCATACAGGCCGGCAAGGACAAGGACATAGTAGTCGGTGTCATCGATAACTCGCTTAATCGTCTTCCATCCGCGCTCATCGGTCGCGGTGAAGTTCTCCATCCCTGCAGGGATGTGGCGTGCTTCAAGCACCGCCCAGACGACTTTTTCTCTTTCCTTGTGTAGGTCTGCGTATGTTGAGCTGATGAAAACTTGGTACTTTATCCGGGGGCGCTGAATGGCCGGTTGGGTGTCGCCTGTGGAAGGAGGATTGGCAGGGGTGTCGATCATGTCGACCTCCAGTTTAATCCATGTTTGCTAGTGTCTAGGTGCATTTCGGGCCCTTGCTTGAGTATGTGAGGGGGGATGTGCGGCCGGGAGGGCTGATGCTTACGAGAGCTATTGACATCGCTGTCAGTGCCTCGGCACCCCTTCTGGCGGCACATGAACTCCCCCACTATGGAAACCGCCGTCATTGCGCTGGCGGTGAGCCAGTTCCTCGTCCCCCTCCTCCAGGGGCTTCTCTCCCGGCGCCAGGCGAAGCATGAGTCCGCTGTGGAGCAGGTGCCGCTGCTGGTGGAACGCCTGGGCACGGTGGCGGACGGCGTGCGCGACATCAAGGCGGAGCTGCGCCGCGTCGGGGAACACGACTCCCTGCTGAAGCAGGTGGACCTGCGTCTCAAGGCGCTGGAGTCCTGGCAGGCGGAGGCCCGCCCCCAGCTCGCCCGCGCGTCGAGCGACACGCACCTCCTCATGGGGGAGCGCGGTGCTCGACAGATGCAGCACGCGGCGAACGTCGTGGCCGCCCAGGACGCAAGCCGCACGCGGCCGTGAGCGCCGCTTCTCCCGGGGGCAACCCATCGCCCTCGGGAGTCTTCATGTCCAGCTCGCAGCGCGCCGCCTTCCTCTCCCTCGTCTTGTCGCAGATGCATGCCCCCTACCGCTGGAACGGGAAGGGGGAGCGCGACCCCTCCACGGGCCAGCGTGTCTTCGACTGCTCCGGCTTGGTGACGTGGGCCTTGCGTGAGGTCGGTGGGCCCGACTGGCGCGCGACGCATCACACGGGCCGCCTCTGGACGGAGTGCGCTCGCCTGAAGCTGGGCGACCTCGTCCGCCCCGGCGACCTAGTGCTGTACCACCGGCTGGGCGAGCCGACGAAGCCGGAGCACGTGATGGTGGTGGTGAGCTGGGCCCTCGACGTCGTGGTGGGTGCCTCGGGCGGTGGCTCCTCGACGCTCACCCTGGCGGACGCGGCCCGCGACGATGCCAAGGTGAAGGCCTTCGGCAGCCTCGACTACTGGCCCCGCCGGATGGAGGGTGTCTTCCGCCTGCCGTTCACCTCGTGAGGTGAGCGCCTCTTCTCCTGGGGGCTGTCAACTCGCAGTCCCCAGGAGCACCCATGAAGCACCGCAAGACCCTCATGCTCTCCGCCGCCCTCGGCGTCCTCTTCACGGCCCCGGTGGCGCTGGCCCAGGCCACGGGGGCCTCGGCGAGCGGCATCCTCGATACCATCCTCGCGTCCGTGTTCACGCCCTCCGGCATCGCCACCGTGCTCGGAGGCATCGGCACTGGCGTCGCTCTCTTCTGGGGCGGCGACTGGCTCAGCGAGCGGCGCAAGCGGCGGGTGGCCTTGGCCGCGTACCACGCCTACAACGTGGTGGAGGACAT
This sequence comes from Myxococcus sp. AB036A, assembly GCF_006547355.1. NCBI lineage: Bacteria > Pseudomonadati > Myxococcota > Myxococcia > Myxococcales > Myxococcaceae > Myxococcus > Myxococcus sp. AB036A. The sequence continues at coordinate 23,394 of NZ_VHLC01000062.1, forward strand.
CGCTGCGGAGAACCCGGCGGACAACGGCTGGGACAAGGCCGCCCGTGGGCTCCAGGTGGTGGACGAGTGGATGCGGGCCAACGGATGGCGCGCGCTCAAGCCGCATGAGCAGGCGGTGGTGAAGCTGTCCTTCAGCGCCATCCACGGCGAGCAGAAGGCGGCGGCGAAGGCGGCGCAGTCCACGGATGCGGCTGCCCTGGCCGCCGCGCACGCCGTCACCAGCTCGGGCTTGGCCCCGGTGCTGGCGCGCCCTTAGACGCGCCGCGGGCGGAGGTGTCTGCGGGGCTCTCCCGTGTCCTCTCCGATGTGCCGGTGAGGTCGGGCTACTTGGACGCGCAGGTAGGTGCCTCGTCACTCGCCGGGCTCTACGCACACGTCGAAGCTGGAGCGCGGCTCACCGAGCGCCTGGGCCTGTTCGCGTTCGGGCGGGCCACCCGGCAGGAGTCCATGGCCGGCGCTGGGGTCCGGTACACGTTCGGCTGGTAGGTGAGAACCCCGTCCGTCCTGTCGCAGGGCGGGCGGGGTTCTCGTTTCTGTCTGGCATTCCGGCGGGTGGCTGTACTGAAACACGAACAGTACGATGCTGACGGGAATTGCGAGGATGGTGGCCCATGCCGACACGAGGAGAATCGGGGGGAGTGTAGCTGGCTGTGAGTTATTCATGCTCCCTGATTACTGTTGTGATCGCGTCTGGGATTGCGGCGCTGGGCATGCGGAAAATGCTACAAATTGCCATTTCGGGAGGGTGGCCTGGCCGCCGTGTGCGGCCAGTTCATGGCGCCGTCGCCGAGCGGCATCCGCCGTGCATGGCAGGGGGCGCCGCGTCGAGAAAGGACACGTGAAGCCCTACTACGAGAACGCCCTCACCACCCTGTACCTCGCCGACTGCCGCGACCAGCTCGTGGACCTACCGTCCGCGTCCGTGGACCTGCTGCTCACCGACCCGCCCTACGGGATGGCGTACGAGGGGAAGGGGCAGCGCGCCGCCATCCGTGCCGATGCCTCGCGCCAGGGGATGCGGGTGCTGCGCCAGGCGCTGACTGCTGCTGGGCCCAGCCTTGCGGCAGACGCGCATGCCCTCGTCTTCTGTCACTGGGCGAGCTGGCCCGACTTCGCGGACACCGTTTCCGCCCACCTCAAGCTGAAGGGGGCGCTCGTTTGGTGGAAGAACCGTGGTGGCGTGGGTGACTGCACCGGCTCGTACGCCCCAGACTATGAGGTCGTCCTCCACGCGGTGGGCGCCAAGCGTCGGCCGCTGCTGGGGAAGCGCCTGGGGGCCGTGCTCGCGGGCTTCGCACCTGTGCCCCCGCCGAAGCGGGCGCACCCGACCGAAAAGCCGGTCTCACTGCTGCGCCTGCTCATTGAGCGCTCGTGCCCGGCGGGCGGCCTGGTGCTGGACCCGTTCGCGGGAAGCGGCTCCGCCCTTGTCGCCGCGCAGCAGCTCGGGCGGCGCGCGGTGGGCGTGGAGCTCGAGGAGCGCTACTGCGAGGCGGCGGCCCGCCGGCTGGAGCAGGCGCTGCGCGAGGGACAGCCCCGGGTCGCGTGACGCATCCGGTGGGGCGGCTGCGCGTGGCTGCCCCGCCGGGCCATGTCGGCATCCTCGGCGGCGACTCCTCGTGTGACTACAGCCGCACCGCGAGGATGCGCCAGCCTTTCACATCAACCGCATAGGTGGCACCCACGTCCAGGATGGGGGCCGTGGCGATGTCGCATGCATCCGGGTTCGGGATGATGCTGACGAGCACGACGCCATCTGAGGCGGGTGCCGTTACGACCTCGTAGGACTCGCGGCGGTTGAGGCACTCGTAGAGCGGCGTGGCGTCGCTGGGCAGCTTCCGGTCCCAGGGCAGGAAGTCGTCCATGGCGAGCTGGATGGCGCGCAGGGTTGTGCCGCTGATGACCTGTCGCCCCTCGGTCGGAAACGCGAGCGGGATTTCGACGGTCGCAGCCTCTTCCGGTGGGGCGTGGACTGGGCGCGGCGGCTTCTGGAACAGGGCGCATGCCGGGAGCATGCAGAGAAGGGGCAGCAGAACGCGCTTCATGGGGCCTCCGTGCGGGCCACGATTCCGGATGTCGTCACGCTCATCCCTCAGTCATCCACCGCGGTGACGACCCCGAGGCGCTTGTCCTCGTGCTTGATGATACCCACCAGCTTCCATCGCTTGCGTTGTCGGAGGTAGACCTCTCCGGGTTGCTCGCTGCCGAGATTCGGCACCAGCTTGGTGATGGTGCAGGCGCGGTCGAACTGGATGCGGATGCTCCAGATTTGCATCGCTTTCAGTCGGTCCGTTTCCGACATCGGCGAGGGGGACCATGGGTGGCTGTGGAAGTCCCCGAGCACAATCGCCCGGCCTCTGTCGTCGACGACGTAGCGCGGAGGGATGCACTTCTTCAGCTTCGCGGGGCCAATGGGCACGGGCTCTCCCAATGGTGAGGCTGCGCTGGCGTAGTAGACGCCGTCTCCGAGTGAGTAGATGGCGCCGCAATACTCCTGCCCGTAATCGCGCTCCATCGCACGCGGCAGCTCCATGACAGCAGGGCAAAGTTGGTCGATGACCTCGTCCACGTCGGAAGACGGGGTGATGGCTTCCCAGGGGCCTCGCACGTAGACGTGGGGGCCTGAACGCCAATAGTCCCGCGTGCCACTCGGTCCAGGCGCCCCGGCGCAGCCGATGGCCATGCCGAGCGCTGCGACGCGTCCCAGCCGAGCTGCTGTCATGGACCCCTCCCGTCCGAAATCAGGATTTAGAGTCCATATAGGACAAGCCATCAAGTCATGACAATCCTGCTTTGCTGCTTTGGGAGGGTTTGCACCAAAGAGGAATGGTGCCGGGCCGGCACACCCCGGCACCACGCCCGCGCGGGAAGGAGGGGCATCCCTCCTGCGCGGGAAGGAGGGGCATCCCTCCTGCGCGGGCGGCGCTGGACGTCAACGCAGCAAGAACAGCCCCGCCGGAGCACCATGCCCGGCGGGTGTGATGACGGCAGGCGGAAAGCCGCGCCTGGTGACTGCCGCAACACGGAACCTCAATCGTCGTGCCTGCCCAGGCCGCAGATGAGCCCGCGCCTGACCAGCAGCAGAGGCCCGCCGCACCAGCACTTCCCGTCAGGGTACGTGGGCGCCGGGGCGGGTGCCTCGGGTTCGCCGCGGAGCTGGCGCAGGGAGCGGGCGTAGTCGTCCCTCACGCGCTTGCGGCGGAGTTGCTCGGCAGTCTGGGCGGGCGGTCGGTCTCGACGCATGCCCTGTAGAAGGGGTGCGCATCAGGCGGGCGGTACGAGGAATCCCTGCACCACGTGCTCGGGCTGCGCGTCCTGGTGGCTGTGGGAGTCCCGGGCTGTGGGCAGCCAAGCGCCGCAGGTGGCGCACCAGGAGACGCGGCAGCCGCCGGCCAGCACCAGGGCAGCCACCTCGGGGTGGAGGACGAGCATGTCCAGGGCGCCGCTCCGGTGCGCGCGGGGGATGCCCGCGCGGACGAGCTGCGCGACGAGTGCCTCCAGGCGGGCCCATGCAGCGTGGGAGACGTGCAGTCCCTCAAGGCGGACGGTGCTGCCGGCCGGGGCCCTGCGACGCTCAGGGCGTGTCCTCGTCTTGTCGTGGCTGGGCACGGCGTTCTTCTACCTGCCGCGTGCGCCGCGTCCAGGTTCCGGTTTCGGCTCCTCGAATGAGGCCGCGGAATGCGAACCATCGCTAGCGCATGCGCTATGGGCCGCCCCTTCTGCTGGTGGTTGGAAAGAGGACGGGCTCGGCCGGTGAGGACGGCCGAGCCCGCGAGTGCCAGGGACACCGGGAAAGCGCCGCTGGGGACCACCAGTATACCGCCCCTTGCGCGCGCGCGTTCGGGGTTGGAGCCCGGACGATGCACTCCACACCTCAGCCCTCCAGCACCACGCCCGCTCCTCCTCTCGCGGTGGTGCGCCTCTCGTTGCCCTGGCCGCCTTCGGGCAACCGCTACTGGCGCAGCGACAGAGGCGCCACGCCGCACCCCAGTGACGAGGGTAAGGCGTACAAGGCGCGCGTGAAAGCGTCCCACTTGGGGCAGCGCGCCTTGAAGGGGGACGTGGTGCTGTCGGCCACGCTGTTCCCGCCCACGCGTCAGCTCTCCGACCTCGGCAACCGGCTGAAGGTGCTGGAGGACGCGTTGGAGTTGGTCGCGTACCTGAATGACAACCAGGTGCGGCGCTACCGGGACGTGGCCTTCGCGGACGGGGCGCACGGCAAGGCGGCCCGGGTTGAGCTCGTGCTGGAAGGCCAGGAGTGGGCGACGCCCGCGGAGGTGGAGGCCGAGCGGGTGCGCCGCGCCGAGCAGGCCCGGAAGAGGCGGGCGACGCTGGCGCGCAACCGGGCCGCGAAGAAGCTGCGGCTCCTGCGGGTGACGCCTGCCGTCCGCCGTGGGGGTGTGGCGTGAAGGCCCAGGACGCGCAGCTGTCCGCCGCGGTGGAGATGGAGGCGTTGCTGCACCGGCTGCTGGAGGTGCCCGCCGGCAGCCTCGAAGCGCGGCGCGTGGAGTCCCGCCTCGCCGAGTTGGTGCGTCCGCACCTGGTGCGCGTGGCCCGGCACGTGGCGCGAGCGTGGCGGGTGCCCGTGGAGGACCTGGTGCAGGAGGGGCTGCTGGCGGTGCTGAAGCGCCAGCGCGCGCACCCCTTCAGGCCCGGGGCGGCGGGGGTGGGGCGCAGCGCCTATCCCGCCTGGGCGATGAAGCTTGGGCGTCAGGCGATGCAGGCGTCGGCGCTCACCTGGTCAAGCCCCGTCCACCTGACGGACCACGCGCGCAAGGCGGTGAAGCGCGCGAAGAAGATGGCGGCGGCCGAGGGTGTGGAGGTTTCGTCCGTGCTGCGTCGCCAGGGACTGGACGCGGAGACGGCGCGGGCCCTGGGCGAGGGGGCCGTGGCCAAGCCCCTGTCGCTCGAGGAGGTGCTGTCCTCCTGTGACGCTGGCGCCGAGTCGCGGGACGCCTCCAGCGACAGAGGGTGTCGCGGACTGGCGGCGCGCACGGAGGTACTGTTGTCTCTGGTGGACAGCACGGCCGAGCGCCTGGCGCTGGTGGCCCAGCGCGAGCGCGTCCTGTGGGCGCTGTACGGCCTGCCTCGGCTGGAGCGCCAGGTGGTGCAGGCCAGCATGGGCCTGGGCCGGCCCGAGGGACAGGAGGCCACGGAGAGGACGCTGGCCGTGGAGCTGCGCATGACACAGGCCCAGGTGCGGAGCCTGCGCGAGGCGGGGCTGGCGAAGCTGCGCGCGGAACTCGGTGTCGAGTGCCCTGCTCCCACCGCTCTGCCGATGCGTGGCGAGTTGCGCCGCCTGCGCGTTGCCTCGGCTCGGCATGCCCAGCCTGCTCGACGTGGCCAGCCTGGGCAGTTGGCGCTGCTGGCGGAGGGGGCGTAGCCGTGCCCATCATCACAGCGAAGAAGCCGGGCACCTGCACTGCGGCAGGGTGCGGCGGGCGCATCCTCCGTGGGGAGCAGTGCTGGTACGAGGCCGCAACGGGCATGCGCCACATCGAGGCGGCGTGCCGATGGGCAGGCGCTGGGCGCCGGCCGAACCTCCGGGCAGGGAGGTGCCGGTGCGGCGCCCTCGTGCCCCCGCGTGAGGGGCACCTCACCCTGCGCGGGGAAAAGTCCGTCCGGGGCCGCGTCAGGAAGGTGTGGGCGGTGAACTGCGCCCGGTGTGGATGATAGGCCCGACTGCGCCGCGTATGCTGTTGTGCCTGACTGACCAACACCATCGGAGCAGGCGTGGACGCAAAGCTTGGAAGGATTTGGGAGAAGCTCGGCAACTCCGTGAGGTTGCTTGCCAGGGACCATGCCCCCCTGGGAAACCGGCTTCATCGAGCGGCAGAGGCGTACCTGACTCAGCCGCTCGTGGAGGAACACCTGGAGGGGGAGTGGCTCGATATCTTTCGAGCCCTGCGTGAGGACATGCTCAAGGCCGAGTCATTCGACCAGAGGCGGCAGTCCGCCATTGCCGAGCAGCTTTGCGACTTGTTGGGCGAGATTTCCAGGGCGATGTGGACCGGGAACCCGCCTCGTTAGTGTTCCTTCGCGCGGCGCGTGGCGGTGCCGACTTCAGGCGGTCGGCGTCGGCGGGTGCGGTTCATCGGCGCGGCACCTCGCGGCGATGCGTCCGCCGCCGCTGCGCGTAGAAGGCGAGGAATGCCGGCCACCATCCGGCCCACGCCAGCACCACGCGCAGGGCCATCACGGACAGCCAGATGCAGGCGGCGAGGATGCAGAGGGTCCCCGTCATCACCACCGCCCAGGCCACGATGTGTATGAGCTGGCTCACGCACGCCTCTCCTCGTCGTCTTCCCAGACCCTTCGCACGGCGGCCGAGTCCCGGCAGCCCGGGACCACGCGGCCGTTCCGCCCCGGCCAGTAGATGCGCGGGAGCTCCTCGTCCGGGTGCTGCCCGCTCCGGCACTCCAGCCTGCCGTCGTCACCCGGCACCAGCTCCACGCCGCACCCGGGACAGCGCCGGGGCGCCATCACGCCGAGCCCTCCGCAGGCGCATGCTCGCGCAGCAGGTGGAGCTCGCGCCGCGCGGCCTCCAGCGACTCGCGCAGGCTGGCGCTCTCCTGTCGCGCGTCGTCGCGCTCGGCGCGCAGCAGGTTCGTAATGCCCTCGGCGATGTCGGCACGCTGGTCCGCCGCATGCGTCGCGGCGAGCCACGTTCGCTTGGCGATGCCGGGTAGTTCCTCCCACGGCGGCAGGGCCACGTTCCCGAGTGCCGCGCGGAACTGCTCATAGGACTGCTTGGCCTGCGCTTCTTTCACCGCAACGCACTGCGCGAGTCTCTCCAAGACCTGCAACATCATGTGGGCTGCCTCCATGCGCGCGTGATGAGAGGGCCGACGTGGCGCGCACACGCCGGCCGGAAGGGGAGGGCTACGAGGCGAGGGCCGGGGCGGGCTGCGCGACGACGAAGCGGAGGGTGATGCCGAGGGCGTGGGCGCGCTCCTTGAACGCGGCCTCGTAGCCGTCCTCCGCGAGCCACCGCATGGCGTAGCTGTCGGCCAGCTCCACGAGCAGCTCGCGGCCGTTAGTGCTCATCGGCTGGGCCCAGGCGGCGAGCTGCTCTGCGCCGTAGCCGAATCCGTCCCGGCGCATGACGTCCAGCACCTGTCCCCAGGCGCGGCCGGCCGGGGTGTCCGGCAGCGGCGCCGCCTGGACTTCGCCGCGACCCACGGCGGCGTCGGCCCTGCGCGCGCAGCTGGGCGCCTGCCCCGCGTCGTTGCGGTGCTCGGGGGTGGCGTTGGCTTCCCATCGCTTCACCAAGTCGGAGAGGGTGTCGCAGCGCTGCCGATAGTGGGCCCGGAGGCCGTGCTCCCAGCGGCGCAGCACCTCCGCGACGCTCCCGCGGGAAAGCAGCTCGCGAGCGGCGGGGTCATCCCGCCCGGGGCGCCACTCGTAGGGCACGCCCTTGACCTCCAGGCACACCCGGTTGACGCCGTCCGGCAGGGACTCCTCCCCAGTTTCTCCCGCTGCAATCCCTCGCGGAGCGTTGGCGGGAGTCCGGAGGGGCGGTGGCTGGGGCGCCTCGGTGACGCGCCCAGGCGGCGTAGTCTTCTCCGCCTTTCGTCCTGGAGACTTCTTCTTCCTTCTCCCTTCTCCCTTCTCCCCGCCGTCCTCCCGCGCGGGAGTTTGGGGGGATTCCGGCGGGAGATTGGCGGGGTCTTCGTTGCCGTCGTGCGTCCTCCCGTCCGGCTTCGCGCGGTCGTTGAGCACCTTTCTTACGTAGGCGCCCTGTTCCTCCATCCACTTGGCCACCACGAGGGACTCGCCCTCCAGGAGCAGCAGGCCCACGGCGAGCAGTGCGTCCACGAGCTTGTTGCGGCGCCCGCGCCAGCGTACGGCGCGCTCCACTGCCAGGGCCGCTCCGGGCCCGGCGAAGCGGCCGTCGATGCGCTCTCGGCCGCAGTAGGCCCAGAGACGATAGAGGTAGGCGTCGGCCTCGGCGCCGAGCTGGGCGCACAGGGCATGCACCGCGTACTCCTCGGGGGCCGAGCTTCGGAACTTGAACCAGGGAAGACCGCGGGCGTCCATGGGCTATGGCTCCTCGTGGGTGTCGGACGGGGTGTTGGTAGAGGGGGGCGCCAGGGCGCAGGGGGGGGTGGACGCAGCACGCCGGAGGTACAGGGCGGCTTCGGCAGTCCGCGCGCCAGCCGTAGCCATGGCGGCAGGTGGGCCACGGGCCGGGGTGGCGCGCTCGGATGGCGAGTCCCGCGGCGGTGGCTCCGTGGAAGGTGAGTAGGCCCTCGTCGGTGACGACGTCTCCGAGTTGGACGGCGCCGCACTCAGCGCACGTGGTTGCGCGCATGCGCAGGCAGAGGCTCATGGGAAGAGCCCGAATTGCTCGGGGTTGGCGAGCATCGGCGGGACCGGCCGGTCGTCCACGACACGCGGCCTGGGCGGGGGCGAAGGAGCTGGCGCAGGTGGCCGCTCACGGTCCGGGGCTGTGAAGGGCGGTGCAGCTGGTGCCGCGTACACCTCCGGGCGCCAGATGCCGTCACGTGCGAGACGCATTCGCTCGCGCAGCTCCGGCACCAACCCCGGGTCCACTGGCGTCAGGCGCTTGGCAGGGGCCGCGACCAGCGGCTCCAGGGGCTGTGGCTCCTCCAGCCACCACGCGATGGTCCCGCGGCAGTACGGCGCGCGGGGCGGCGCCCACCATGCATCGCGGCCGAACGCCCGGTAGTCGTTCCCTACCGTGGACACCTCGGCCAATCGAGCCACGGCGACGTAGGCACCGGCCGGCAGCACGTCGCCGGCGGGGGCCTCCAGGCCGTGCGCCTCGCGCAGCCACCGGACCGCGTCGGCGTCGTAGTCGCGCGTCGCGTAGATGGCCAGCCAACAGCCGAGCAACTCGGCGGGCGGGTGCAGGGGATGCCGGCGAGGTGGGCCGCCATGGCGGGCGGGCTCCGTGTCCGTGACGAACACCGACCACATGCCGTGGTGAGTGAGCGCCCAGGTCCAGGGCCGCTCGAGCGGGAGGTGGAACACGCCGCGCCCGGCGCGCGTGTAGCGGTACGGGCCTCCAAGGGGCATGGTGCTCATGCCGCGTACCCCTCGCTCGGCGCCGGCGCGTCGAACCAGTAGTCGCCGCGAAGCGACCAGCCCTCGCCGAGCTCGGAGCGGAGCAGGGACTCCAGCAGCACCCGCCCCCAGGCCAGAGCGCCGCCCACGGGGATGGCGTTGCCGATGTGCTCCCGCCACACGCTGTCGCTGTTGCCCGCCAGCACCAGCGGCGCGCCGCGGTGGACGTGCGGCAGGCCCTGGAGGACGGCCAGCTCCAGCGTGGTGAGGGGCCGGTGCCAACAGCCCGACACCGGGGAGAGGATGGCCGGAGCCAGAGTCCCCTTCGGCGGCTCCCAGCCTTCGGCCAGGAGCTGGAGCGCCAAGTGGATGTCGATGACGACGCGCGGGTGGGGCAGACGCGGGTCCGCCACCGAGCACTCGCCGTTGTCGAGCTGCATGACACCGGTAATGGTTCCGGCGGTGGTGTCCCAACCGATGACGCCGTAGCTGCCGTTGCGGCAGTGGCACCCCAGGCCCAGGCGTTCCACTCGCTCGTCCGCCACCGAGGCCTGGGCGTTGCCTCCGCTCACCGTGGCCTTACCCGTCACGGTGGGGCTCGGAGCCCGCCAGTCGCCGACGCCGAGCAGGCCCGGTCGGCCGGCGTAGCTGCCAGCTCCAGCCGCCGTCTGCCCCAGGCCGAGCAGCTCAAGCGCGCGCGGGTCGGCCACCGACACCGGCGAGCTGCCCCCCGAGACCCAGGACGTGGCGATGACGGTGGCCGAGGGCCGCGTCCAGTGCAGCACGCCAGCGGCGCCTGGCCGGGCATCCTTGCGCATCGCCAGGGCTTCCACCGCGCGGGCGTCGGCGACGGCCGGCCCGCCGCTCCCCATCTGCTGGGCCCCTGTCACCGTCCGCGCGGCATTGGCCCAGCCCTGCACCGCGTACTTGTTGGTGTGGCGAGCAGGGTTCTCCGCCCCCATCGCCAGCGACTCCAGCGGGCGCGGGTCCTCGACGGCGCACAGCCCGGCCCCGCCCGGTCCGGACACGGTGGGCGACGGTGCCGCCCATGCCTGGACGGGATGCCTGCGGTGGACCTCGCGCCGCTTCTGCGAGGCCTCGACGGGGTTGCCGAGTTGCTCCTCCACCAGCGCGCGGAAGCCAGCCGTGTCCATGCCCGTCGGCCACAGCTCGCGCGCCTGAAGTGTCTCCACCACGTGCCCGCGCTTCGGCAAGTCCCGCCAGTCGCCGCCCGGGGGGATGAGCGCCAGGCGCACGGCGTTGAGCCAGCTCACCCGGGGGAGCCGGTGCATGCGGCCCGCGCGCGGGTCATCCGGCCACGGCAGCGGGGCCAGCACCTCGCCCACGCCGCGCAGGCCCTGGTAGGGAGGCAGCGCCACCTGCACCGGGCAACGGCGCGAGTCCCGGGCAGACAGGGTGAAGCGCTCGCGCGACTGCGCCAGCCCGCCCTCCTGGCCGAGGTCGTGCGTGGTGACGTTCACCTCGTAGCCCGCCTCACGCAGCAGGCGAATCGTCTTTCCAAGCACCTCCCGGCACCGCGTGCGGAAGCTGGGCACGTTCTCCACGACGATGAGGCGCGGCCGGTTGTCCCGGTCCGGGTACGCCGCGAGCACCAGCTTCGCCGCATGGAACATGAGCTGGTTCATGTCCTGGTACTTCTGCGTCGCGGCCATCTCAGCCGGCAGCAGCTTCGAGGCGCCCTTGCACGGAGGGCTCCACTTCGTCATGTCCGGCGCGCGCGGTCCCCAGAACTTGCGCAGCTTCTCAGGCGCCAGCGTGGCGATGTCCGCACAGAGGGACGGCGCCCCCGTCAGGTACGTGTAGTCCTTGCAGCACCCTTCGTCGAAGTCGACGCCGCCCAGGTTGCGCCAGGAGGCGGTGCTGCCCGCCACTTCGACGGTGGCCATGTCGTGGCCCATGGCGCCCGGCCCGCTGCCGCAGAACAGGTAGCCGACGGTGAACTCGTGATGTGTGGTGCTCACTGGAGACCGCCTGCCGCTTCCAGTTCGGCGAGGAGGGAGGCCTTCGCGGCCTCGCAGCGCTCAGCGACTTCAGCCATGCAGGCGCGGACGTACAACTGGCAGTACGGGGAGCCGCCACCATCACGCCGCGCGCAGGCAGCTTCGTCGCGGCCGGCCAGGATGCGGGACATGTCGCGCCAGCACATGGTGCAGCTACCGCGGGGGCGCTCGCGGACCAGCTCCAGCAGCGTGGCCATGGTGCGCGGGCGTTTGAACACGTCGCGCTGGCGCGTCGTCAGGTGCCGCCAGTTGTACGCGCCGAACGCGCCGACAGGGGCCAACTGCTTCCCGGGGCGCTGGGGGGCAATGGGGCGAAGTCCGTCCTGAAGATTGAGCTTGCTGGCTACCAGCATGTGAGTCTCCGGTGTGGTGGTGGCGTGGGGCCCCGCTGGCGCGACTGGCCAGCGGGGCGGGGCGACGCGTCGCTGGGCGGTGCAGGGGAGGCACTCGCGCCCGGCGGGGGCTGCTAGTTGGGGGCGCTCGGACGGCGCCACCCGAGGACGTCATCGCCGTAGCGCCTTGCGGCGTGGGACACGTCCAGGGCCCGGTCCGTCATGTACTTGCGGTCTCGGCCGCCGCAGACCTTCCGCGCCGCCCGGTCCATGGTGGCGGCCTCGAATTTGTCTGAGTCGTATCGGCCCGGGAATGCGTCGAGGAATCCAGGTTGCCCAGACTCCGCCGCCTCAAGGTGCCGGGCGCCACAGTGGTAGTAGGCGAGCAGCCGGATGCAGCGCACTTCCTCACTCGACAGCGTGAAGAGCCGCGAGTCCTGCCGGAAGATGCCGAGGACGTCTTGCCAGCAGCGCTGGTGCGCCGAGTCGGCGAGCCCGTCGTAGGCGGGCGGCGCGTCCTCAGACAGCAACAGGCGGATGGCGCGTGCACTGTCGTTGTCGCTGGCCATCATCTGGGGCTGGCCGTCACGGCGCGGCTGGAAGTGACGCCGGTCAGTGCCTCGCTGGACGCCCGGGTGGCCACTGTGCCCCGGCTGTCCAACGCGGTGGGGCGCGTCCTGGTGCGGTTGGAACGTCGGTGCGCGCGGGGTGATGGGACGAACGCCGCGCTCGTAGTGCTCGGGGCCAGAGCAGCCGACGACGGAGAGGGTGCACAGCAACAGCAGCGTGAAACGCTTCAAGGTGGACTCCAGGCGTTGGGGGTTGGCACTGCATGGGGCCCGGTCTGGGGTTCCGTGCCGGGTCAGGACGGCGCGACGGACCGCGTGTCAGTCCGTCGCGCTCGTCGCGCGCCCATTCGCCTTGTCGTCAGCCAGCTCGCGCTCGCGGTGCTGCTCCCAGGCATGGAGCAGTCCGTTCGGGTCCTGAGTGCTGGACGGGTGTCTCGCGAGGCGGGCGCGCAGCTCGCGCACCTCGGCAACCGCGGCACCGATGGAGTGATAGAGGCACGCCTGCTGGACGCGCTTGATGCTTCCCGCGCAGGCGCGGCAGCCCTCCTGGGGCGGCACCTTGCGCCGGTACTCGGCGACCTCGACAGAGAGGGGAGAGAGGGGGCGGACTACGCTACTACGGCTGGTTGACTCTCCTTCGTCATCCTCGCCGCATTCAGAGGCCGTTTCAGAGGAGGAATGGCCCTCCTGGGGGGCGCCTCCCTCAGCGGATGCGGCTTCGATTCCCGCCGCCTCCACTGAGTGAAGCCCAGCAGCCGCGAGGTTGCTGGGCTTTTTCTTTGGCCTCGGTGCCTCATGTGTCCTCAGTGTGCCCCTCCGGCGTCTCTGCCCGTGCGGCGTGGCGCGCTGGGGCAGGGGTCGGTCGAGCTGCTGTACCGCGCTCTCCCGGGCCTCCGGCGCGAGGTGGGCGTACCGCATGATCATCTCGATGGTCGCTTGTGCAGCACCGTGAGCACGTTGTTGATGGACTTGAGGCTCAGGAGCTTCGGGCCGGTGGTCTGCTCCCCAATTTTAGGACCCGTTGAAGAGTGAGAGCGTCCTCGCGGCCAGGAGGTAGGTCGGTCGTGAGGAAGAGCAGGTTTACCGAGGAGCAGATGGTCCGCATCCTGAGGGAGGCGGAGGCGCCTGGGGTCAGCGTGGTGGAGGTGGCCCGGAAGCACGGCGTCGCCGAGCAGACGCTCTACCGGTGGCGCCAGAAGCGACTGACGCGTCGCGGGCGGCACGAGTGCGTCCAGTCGCGTCCACGATGCCGCGCGCCTGCAACTTCGTGAGCGCCCGGCGATAGGCATTGCGGTCCAGCGGCACGGGCAAATCCAACTCATCCGCCCGCACGCCCAGGGCCGCTGCGGTGAGCGCCACCCGCTCCGGCTCGCCCGCGAGTTGGAACTCGGGCTCGGTGGGCCGCAGCGCAGCGAAAGGCAGCGGCCGGTCGCTCAGGATGAAGACGCGCCCGTCATCTACCCGACCGTGCACGCGCCCCGCCATCTGCAAGAGTTCGTTGTTGCCCAGGTGCACGCGGGTGAGGACGTTGCGGCCGCGCTCCACCAGATTCGTGAAGCGCATGTCATCAATGACGACGGTGTCCAGCCTCGGCACGTTGAGCGCGCTCTGCCCCGCCGCCGTCATCGCGAGCACGAAGGGCCGGGGCGCCGTGCCCTCCAGGAAGGGACGGATGGCGCGCAGCGGCTCGCCGCCGTGGTAGTTGAGTGGTTCGAGACGGATACGCGCCTCATGCAGAGGTACGGTGACTGAGATGACGCTCTAATCGTGTCACTCAAGGCGCCCCACGGCCAACCCCGCCCAGCGTATGGGCCACCGTCACCTGCGCGGTCTGCCCAATCGTGACCCTCTGGGGGAAAACAGCCCCATCAATCAGGCGCAAGAAGCGGGCTGCCTTCATGGGGGCGCTCTTCTATCCGTAGCAGGGCGATGGGGAGCATGCCCCATCACCACGGATGGAGAGCACCACCATGTCGACGCGAATCATTGATTCTCTGGCGAAGTACCACCTGCTCGGGCAGACGGGCCTTCGGGTAAGCCCACTCGCGTTGGGCACCATGAACTTCGGTACCGACTGGGGCTGGGGCATGAGCGGCGAGGACGCGCACCGGCTGCTGACACGCTATCTGGAAGCGGGCGGCAACTTCATTGATACAGCGGATGCGTACACCTCCGGCGCCAGCGAGCGCATCATCGGCGACTACTTCACGCAGCATGGCGGCAGGCAGCGGGCGGTCATCGCCACCAAGTTCTCCGCCAACCTGTCTCCGGGGGATCCGAATGCGGGCGGGAACAGCCGAAAGCACATCCACTCCGCACTCGAAGGCTCTCTGCGCCGCCTCAAGACGGACTACGTGGACGTGTACTGGCTCCACGTCTGGGACGGCCTGACGCCCGTGGAGGAAGTGATGGGGACGCTGACCGGCCTCGTGCGCGAGGGCAAGGTGCGCTACGTCGGCTTCTCCGACGTGCCGGCATGGTACTTCGCGCGCGCGCAAACCCTGGCGGAGCGCAACGGCTGGGAAAAGGTCGCCGCGCTGCAACTGGAGTACTCGCTCGCGGAGCGCAACATTGAGCGCGAGCACCTGCCCGCCGCGCTGGCGATGGGGGCCGCCCTCACGCCTTGGAGCCCCCTGGCCGGGGGCCTCCTCACCGGAAGGTACACTCGCGAGGGAACCCGGCCGAAGGGTGACGGGCGCGCCCATGCATTGCTGGCCAGCGGAAACCCCGTGGCGGACAAGTTCCTGCAGGAGCGCCCCTGGGCCATCGTCGAGGCGCTCGTCGCGGTGGCGAAAGAGGTAGAGCGCTCGCCCGCCCAGGTCGCGCTCAACTGGGTGGCGACGCGTCCAGGCGTCGTGTCCACCATTATCGGCGCGAGCAGGCTGGAGCAGTTGGAGGACAACCTCCACGTGCTGGACTTCAACCTGCCGCCCGAGCTCTCCACGAGGCTGGAGGTCGCGAGCCGCCCCGAGCTCTTCAATCCGTACGTGTTCTTCGAGAACCCCTTCTTCACGAGGGGCATGCTCGCGGGCAACACCACTGTGAGCGCGGAGCCGAGCGGGTTTCGTGGACCGCTCCAGGCCCGGTAGGCAGCGAGCAGCGATGCCGGCGGTGCACTTCCCGTGCTCCTCCGGCGCGGCATCCGTCAATGACATCGCCGCCGCGGCCCCGGAAGCCCAGGCTTCGGGGCCGAGCGAAGCGCGCGGGTCCGCCATGCCACGGCCCTGAGCGATTGGCCCCGTTCACCGACAAGGACAGCGTCAGGGGGAAGCCCTGAAACGACTGGCCTCCAAGCCCGCAGGGGGCCAGTCGTGCGCGGCCGTGAGCGACTCAGGCGTCGCCGCTATACGTGCCCACGACTTGGATGTGGCCCTTCCCCGTCTCCGAGCAGGTCGCGTTGACGCTGACGCGCCAGGCAGGAACGTCGGAATGCCACGTGACGGTGCCTGTCCAGCTCAAGCACCGGCTGGAGCTGCGATCCGCGTACAGGTAGATCGACGCCCTGGATGACGGAAGGGTGAAGGTCTGCCCCGGCGTCGTGAGCGGCCGGGTCAGACGGACGGCCAGGGTCGAGAAGATGGCGCCGCAGGTGACGCTTTCATTTCCCGTGACGCCCATCTGCACGGAGAAGAGTTCCGGTATCGCCCACCAGGCCTTGCAGGCCCTGCGGCCCCGTGGGCGCCTCGGAAGAACAGGCGGTGGAGAACAGAAGACACAGCAACAACGGGAGCAGTGCGCGGGAGGAGTACTTGGTCATTGAGGGGCGCGCCCCATACAGCTTGCTCTGCGCCGGGCAAGCCCGCTCTTACGCACAGGCCCGCGTTGGCCTTTGAACCTGCCGCACGAAAACGCGTCGAGCGCGAAGCTTTTGCGCAGCAGCCCGCCCCAAGGAGGCGCAGCGTGCTGCTCCATTTCCACGACCTCAGCCCCCAGCTCGCCGATGGCGTGTTGAATCATGGCGGCCGAGCCCCCCTTTCTACGGGCGGAGGAGGGCAGAGCTTCAGGAACCCCTTGAAATCTCAGGTGTTTAGAGCACTCCGGAAAAAAAGACCTTCGACATGTCGATCTTTCCAGCGCTCGTTCGACGCAGCAGCAAACCAAGTCGAAATGGGGAGTCCCACATGCTCATGAAGATTCTGTTCGGTGTCGCCGTTGTCCTCCTCGCGTTCATCGCCTTCGTCGCGACCCGCCCGTCCACGTTCAAAGTCGAGCGCTCCACCACGATGAGCGCGCCGCCGAGCGTGGTGTTCGCGCTCGTGGCCGACTTCCACAAGGTGGGGACCTGGTCGCCGTTCCTGAAGCCCGACTCCACCCGGAAGGACAACTACGCGGGCACTCCCGCCACGGTGGGCCACTCGATTGCCTGGGTCAGCAGTGACAATGCCAACGAGGGCAAGATGACGATCGTCTCGCTCAACCCGCCGGAGCAACTCCAGCTCGAACTTGAGTTCATCAAGCCGTTCAAGGCCACCAATGGAACGGTCTTCCGCTTCGAGCGGGCCGGGAACGGCACCACTGTCACCTGGGTGATGTCCGGCCAGAACGGCTTCCTGAACAAGGCGGTCTCCGTGTTCATGGACATGGACAAGATGGTGGGCTCAAGCTTCGAGGAAGGGCTCGCTACCTTGAAGAACCTCGCCGAGGCCGAGGCGAAGACGGCGGCACAGGCTGCTCCGAACGACGCGCTGGTGGGCGACCCTGCGAAGTAGCCGAGCAGGTCGTCGTCCCCGGTCCCGCGGGCCGCGCTCCACACTGGGAATGGCTGCGTTTCAGTCCTCTTCGTAGCAGACGCCAACCTCACGCAACTCGACCGTCGCCCACTCGGCCGCGGGACACTCGTTCGCGATCGCTAGCGCCTCTGCCCGGGTATCGCACTCGAAGAGGACGAAGCCTCCGACAATCTCCTTGCTCTCCGTGAACGGCCCATCGCGGAGGGTGCGTTGGCCGCCGCGGACCTCGAGCCGCACCCCTTCCGACGCGGACCGAAGCGAGTCGCTGGCCTTCCATATTCCGCGAGCCTTGAGGTCCTCGACGAAACGCACCATCCGCTCCATCTCGCGACGCCCCTGCTCCGCCGTTCGGCTCCGTTTACGCCCGCCCTCCTCCATGACCAACAGCATGTACGCCATCACGCTCTCCTTTTGTGGGTGACTCCGGAGCCTCCCCCATCCATCCCGCGAGCTGAAGCGTTTCCGCATCGCCCGGCGCTGCGCTGATGGCCCACAGGCACCTCGCGCTCGTGCGGGGCGCGCCGCAGGAGGTCATGCGCCACTGACTCCAACAGCCGCAGCGGCGGCCTGGACGAGGAGCCTTTGCCGGGTGAGCCTGTGGCCTGCATCCGCCGCTGATTCCGCTCAACCGGCCTTCCATCCCTCCAATGGACCTGCCGTCGAGCCATGGATGAGCGAATGGTGGAACACGCGGACCGCTACTCCGCGGCTTCGGGGGGTTGGTTGAGCATTCCGCCAGGAAGAGGCAGCGGAGACTGCACAACGGGCTCGTAGTCCTCCGAAACGCCGGGAGGCGGAGTTGCCCGAAGACAGCCAACGCGAAGGGCCTAGGAGCTGTCCCTGATTAGCGCAGCCAAAGAAGCATGGATGCGACGTGGAGGACGGCGAGGTAGCTGGTCGTCGTCTTGTCAGAGCGGGTGGCGACAGCCCGAAAGCGCTTGAGGTCGTGGAAGAAGCACTCCACCCGGTAGCACAACCGGTACAGGGTGCGGTCTGACGGCAACGCCCGCTTACGGCTCGGGTTCGAATGGATGACAGACTTCATCCTGAGCTTTCGGACGTTGGCGCGGATGCGGTCGGCGTCATAGCCGGTATCCGCGATGAAAGCGGCGCCCTCGGCGTGCACCAGGAGCTCTTCGGCCATTGTGGACTCGTGCTGCTGGCCGGGCGTCAGCGCGACGTGGAGCGGCTTACCTCCCGTCGTAGTGACGGCGTGAACTTTCGTTGAAAAGCCTCCTCGAGAATGCCCCAAAGCATTGCTTCGGAGCCCCCTTTTCCGCCCGCAGCGCCTTGAAGATGGCTTTCCATCGTCTTGTCTTCGTCCAACGATGGAACTGATTGTAGACCGTCTTCCAGTGACCGAACCGCTCGGGCAAGTCCCGCCACTGCACCCCGGTCTTCACGCGCCACACCACTGCGTTGATGAAGTCACGGTCCCCTTGCTTCGAGCGAGGACCGCTCCTGGAGCCCAGCAGGGGCTCGATGCGGCTCCACTCGGCATCGCTCAGTTCATGTCGGCGCACAGCCCGCGTTGATCATGCCTAACGCCAGGCAGCAACTCCGATTGAGGCTCTGCCCCAACGTGCCAGATAGCCGGCACGCCGGGTCGACTCTCGAGCACGTGAGCAGGGACAGCCCCTAGCCCGTTCTACACGTACGACTCACTCATGCGCGTCATCGACCGCGAGCCCTGGTTGGCCTGGACCGAGTATTCGTCGACGGTCGACACGAAGAGCATCTACCTCAGGCGCCGCGCCACGGTCTGGGAGCCCAAGCAACTCATTTCAGGAGAGAGCCTCGGGGCGTTCCTTCTCGACGAAAACATGTTCCCCTGGGCCTTGGTGGGCAGCGCCGTGGTGCGCCCGCAGTAACTGGTGATGTCCTCCTCCTGCGCTGAGCGCACCCGCTGACCGTTCCACGCCGGAACCACGGACGTGGTCCGCAACCAGTTGGATGAACCCTGGCCCACGATGTTCCTGGCCCGGGTCACCATGGACTGGCGCCGCTCCCGGGTCCTCAAGGACATCGCGCCGGAAGAGGCGGGACACGCGCGCATCCGCCATCACGGTCTGCGCGGCCCGCGGAACGAAGGGGCTCAGTCAGGCACGGGGCTGCTGAAAGGTCTCTGCGCGCGGGGACGGGAACCGGCTCGGCGTTGCTGCTGAGCGCGGGCTCGGGCCAAGCTGCGCGCGCCGAGTCCCGACGCAACGGTTTGGCGTGTCCCCTGAAAGGCTCCTCATGAACCCCCGAAGCACACACGCCCGTTGGGCCGTACCACTGCTCTTCGCGGCACTGGGCACCGCCGCCTGCGACACCTTCCGGCCCGAGCCGATGCCCAAGCATCACCCCGAGGCACCACATTCCAAGCTGAGCTTCACCGTGCAGACAGAAGGCCCCGAGTTCTGCCGGGAAGGGTTGTGGACGCTCTCTGTCTCGGTTGAGGGCGGCACGCCGGGGCGCGTGGAACTCCTCACAAACGGCGGAGCCCCCACGATGATGGAGGCGCCGTACCAGCATGTGGTCGACTGCGCCACGCATGCCGAGGGCCGCTTCGCCTTCGTCGTGCGAACCGTGGTCGGTAACCGAAGCATCAACGCCGGAGAGGCATCCGTCACGGTGGACCGCACTCCACCCACCCTCATCGCCACGCGCCCCAGAGACAGCTATCCGTCCGTGTCGTCACCGATGGCGTTCGTCTTCTCGGAGCCACTGCTGCCGAGTTCGATTCAGTCGGAGCCGACCGAGCTGATCAACAGGAATGGCATCCCGGTGCCGGTCGCGCATCAAGCGGTCCTCAAGGAAAATGGAACGGTTCTCGAGCTGGTGCCGACATCACCACTCCAGCCTCCCGTCGAGCTGTCTGCGACGCTCCTTCGGCGGAGTCTGACCGACCTGGCCGGCAACCCACTCGACCCGAGCCTTCCAGACTTCGCCTTCCGGCACTTTGCTACCTACGGGCCCTTTGCCAGCGTCACGGAGCTCCTTCTCGTGGACGACGTCCTCCCTATACCAACAGCCTTCCTGCTTGAGCGTGGCGCTGCCGGGACAATGCCCGTCGTCGGGTTCCTTCAATTCGATTACAGGACGAACACCCAAGTGCCAGCCCTGGCGCGGTGGGACGGCCATGCATGGCAACGGGTCCCCTCATTTCATACGAGCATTGAGGGCACCTCGAACCTCGTTGCGTTCCAGTTCAGTGCACGGGACGGCGAGATTGTCGCCGAGTGGCGCGAGAGGGAAGCCGTCACCGGGTTGGAGCAGATCCATGTCGCCAGCTTCACCGGGACGGGTTGGGACCACTTCCCAGTCCCGATCGACACTCCCTCCAAGTACGACTGGGTCAAGCTGACGTTGGCACCACAGGGCAGGCCTGTCATCACAGTGGGGCAGAGTACCAACCCAGACGAAACCGAGGTTCGCGTCCTCCGATGGACAGGCACAGAGTGGCAATCACTCGGTGCGCCCCTCAGTGAGAACCCGGCGCCGAGGACCCTTGCACGGCGAGTCACCATCGCAGCGGATGACACGCGAGTGGTCGCGAGCTGGGATGAGGCAGCCATCGACCTCGGGCCACCTGCTGGTTACATCCACGTCAAGGCGTTCGAGAACGGAAGCTGGGGTCCCGTGGGCGCCCCCATCCCCTTCATGGCGCCCTCATCCGTGGACAACATCGCTCTCGCGATTCAGCAAGACCATCGCGTGCTCATGGCCTGGACTGAGCATGGCACCTATATCGACCCCTGGACCGGCACCATTGTGCACACTGCGGCCATCCGTTTCTCGTCCGCATCGCTGGCCGATTCACAGCCGACCTGGGCCGCGTCCGAATTCATCGGACCCAGCTACGAGCCGAACTACTCCCCGCTCCATCTGGTCGTCGGCCGAGACCTCGAGCCCTGGTTGGCGTGGAGTGAGCGGGGTACGTACGGCTACGCTGGCAGGAGCTACGTTCGCAGGCTCCGTGCCACGGGTTGGGAGCCCGAGCAATTCATCGGGTTTGGGCTGTTTGGGTTCCAACTCGACGAGAACGGGAATCCTTGGGCCTTGTTGGGCAACACCGTCGTGCGCCCGCAGTAAAACCTGCGAGCGGCGCCTTCCTGGTGCCGCTCGCCATGCCTCACGGGCACCGCGCTCAGCGCACCAGATGGAAGTCCGTCTGACGCTTCCAGGCCCAGTGCACGCGGCCCTCTGCGTCGATGGTGATGTCCTCCTCCTGTGCCGAGCGCACCCACTGGCCGTTCCACTCTGGCACCGCGGACGTGGCCTGCAACTCGATGGAGTACCACGGGTACGCAATCACCTTGTGGTCTCCATTGCCGGGCACTCCCTCAAGCGGGGGCGGAGCTGGGGCTGGAGGAAGAGCGCCCGACCCAGGCTGCGACGGTGGAGTCGACGCCGCGATTGGATTGGGGGGACTGCTGCGCCGGACGTTCGTGCTGGATGTCTTCGCCTGCTCTCGGTGTGGAGGCCGCAGGAGGGTGCTGGCATACCTGACGGCCCCCGGTGGGCGGCGCGCCATTCTACAGCACCTGGCACTGCCCTCGGCTCCCGTTCAGCGCACAGCCCGCGTGTCACCCTCCTGCGGCCCTTCTTCGCCCCTCTTCACCAGCCCGACGCACTCAACTGGGCTCCTATCCGGCCTATACTTCCAATGGTCCTGGCGCCCTCGCGGATGCCCAGAGGAAGCTCGGCGCCGGCACCAGCCCGACCGACGCCGCTACCCTACGCGCCTCGCGCAACCACTGCGACAGCGTCGGCTGCGAGACTCCCACCTGGCGAGCCAATGCAGCCGCGCTCATCGCGCTTGGCCCCACCAGCCGCTTCACCCTCTCCGCCTTGAATGCATCCGTGTACGCGAAGCCGAGGTCAACGACGAGGTGGGCTGTGCGGGAGGGACTCATGGGTGTGCATGAGGTGGGGACGGCCCACAGCATCGCACGGTGCATTCACAACCGCTCGAGTCCAAGGCCGCGTCGAACCTGGACGTTGCTCCTTTAGTGTTCGACGTCCGCCTGCCGCTACGGCTCGCCAGTCTGGGACAGCCGCTCCTGGACGACAGTGGCGCTTCCCGAGGGGATTTCCGTCCGCTGGGGGAAGCCGTAGGCGTCGAGCTCCACCTTCACGGACATCGGGCCCAGCTCCATCGTGGCGGCGCGGGCTCCCGCCTCCTCGCGGGGGCGGATGACCATCTTCGTCGGTGCGGACGCGTCGGCGGGAGGCACCCACAGCAGGGCCTCGAGCGCGTCGCCCTGGCCCTTCAGCAGGCCCTCGCGGAGCCGCGCGGCGAGCCCCACCTCGCCGATGAGTTCGCCCCCGAACTGAGCCTGCACCTCCTTGGCGGCCACCTGACCCGAGACGCCGTAGCTCCCGTTCTGCTCTCGGCGCAGGCGCACATTCGCGGCGACCGTGTCGTTGACCCGCTTGGAATAGCTCTTGGCGACGAGCACTCCCGAGATGTCCGCCTGCTCTGTGATGTTGGTGTCCTGGAACTGGAGCTGGGCCGGGGCCCCGGGACGCACCATCGTGGTGCTGACCTCAAGGATGCTCCCGCCCGCCTTGGAGCCGAAGAGCGCCGTGTACTGGAATCCGAGGGGTATGTCGCCCAGCCGCATCACCTGCACGTCGCTGTAGTAGGGCGCCACCGGCTGCTCCGGCGCCGTGGAGGTGAGGCCCGTGGCGATGGACTCGGTGACGTCGAGGAAGGTCTTCGTGTATCCCAGCTCGTTGTGGAAGCAGGTCTTGGGGAGCACGGGGTCCGCGTGGACCATCACCTTGATGCGACCCACCTGTACGGCCGGAGCGGCGCCTCGCGAGTAGTCACCTTCCAGGTACATGGCGGGGCTGCCCGTGAAGGACTTGACGTTCGTGGCGCGCACCCGCTCCACGGTGACGTCATCGAGGAGTGACTCGAGCAGGCTCCTCACCGCGGCGCCGGCATCGATGGCGCTCGTGTAGAAGAGACAGGTGACCGGCTCGGAGGTCCCAATCGGGAGGGTGAGGATTGTCACCCCATTGGGGCGCTTCATCAGCTCCGGCGTACCCGCGGCCAGCACCTTGCCCCGGAAGAGGACTCCCTCGGCCTCCACGGGCTTGTGCGGCAACGGCGCGGTGATTTCCCGGGCGAGCGCTTCACGGACGGTGCGCGGCTCGGCGGGCGCTGACGCCGCGGGAGCGGGCTTGGACTCTGTCGATTCAGTGCGGTTCGCGGCGGGGCTGGTCGCACAGCCCGTGAGCAGAACGGCGGAAAGCAGGGTAAGTCTGGGGAGAGGCATGCGGCACCTGTCGCGGAGAGGTCGGACGTCCTGACGCTCTATTCGAAACGGGCGCCCGAGTCTGGTTGTGCCCGGGTGAAAACAGGCTCATGGGGTGCCGATGCCCGTGAGGTCCTTCCGCTCGCGACGCGGAAGAGGCTTCGAATCAGCGCAGGCGCCGGCGGTGAGCGTCAAGGTAGTTGTCGCGTGAGAGGGTTCAGCCGCTGCCGCGACAGGTCCTGCTTCTTCAAATGCCGGGCGAGCGCATCGAGGTCGGAGAACGCGCCCTCGCACAGCCCCACCAGCCCCGCTGCCACCTCCTCCGCACCTGCTTGAGGGAGCAGCAGTCAATTCGGAAACAAGATTACCCACGTGCGGTTGTCCGGCCGGGACATCCCCGTGCCCCGCATTACGCCGGGTGGGGTGAACAAGAGCGGCGACTTCATCATCATGGGAGACCTTGACGGCATCATCGGCGTCACCACGGGCCGGCCCGAGGCGTGGACGGACAACGGGCTGTTTCGCACCCAGAAGCCCCAGCAATTCACGCAGGACGGCTCCCGCGTGCTCACCCATACCGGCGACCACTCCTATGTCGAATGGTGGAGCTGGAGCTTCGGCCCACGCCCCCAGGGCATTCGCGTGCTGGACCGAAGCCTCCAGGACTCCGCGGGCGTCTTCCCGGTCCAGGGGGAATCACGAGCGGTGCTGCGACAAAAGAACGGAAGCGTGCGCCTCGCTACGCTGGAGCCCACGGGAACCCAACCGTGGAAGATTGGCCCTCCGCTGAAGGACGTGCCGCGCACGGGCATGCTGGTTCCGTTCCTGGTGGGAGACACGGTGTATTACTACCGTGAAGGCTTCTTCGATGAGAACCGCGTATGCGATGAGTCAAGGCCCGGGACCTACCGCCGGCTCAACCTTCGCACCGGCGAGGAGCGCGTCTTGCGGACCCATAACACCTGGTGCAGCACGGGCGAATTCGAAGGATTGAACCTGAAGCGGCGCACGCTGTACTTCATCGAGGGCAACACCTTCGCCGGCACCGCCCGCATGTATGAGTATTCGCTCGACCACGACGAGGTCCGTGAAATCGAGATTGCGGCCATCAGTAATGTGCTCCACATCAGCGAGGATGGAGGCACGCTCCTCGTGCGCGCCGGCCAGTTGTTCATGGCGTACAACGTCGACACCGGCGAGGTGGCGCGGGTGGACCTGAACGAGGTCCGGAGCGCGGGCGTGCTCGACGTGCGGCACTGACGTCGAGCGTGAACCACGACGCGCCCCCGAGTCCGCGCTCATCCAGCTCCGGAGCCGTGCGGGCCTCCACAGGACGCCCCAGGCTGGAGCGCGCGGACCGAGCGGGGGGCCGGTGCAGCATTCGAGCCCACGGCACCCGCCCGCTCCGAGGCGCTCGCTGGACGGATGTGCATTGCCGCCTGGCGGCACCAGGCTCGCGCTGAAGCGCTCTCAACATCGCTCGACATGAGACAGGGGCGGCGTAGCCGCCGGCATGCCTGCAAAGTCGCTCTCGACCACGATGAAGGGGAGGCTGCGCACGACTCATGAGAGCCCAAAGGCGGCCGAACGCGTGGCGCTGGAGCCGAACGAGCGGCGCATGCCTGGGGATTCGCCACCTGCTGGTCCCAGCGGTCTGGGCGCTCGACAGGCCGCGAGCCAACACACCCGGTGGCGTGCTCTGAACTCAGTGTCAAGACTTCCTGGAGGGGAGCCCTGGTTTGAATCTTGACGGGCTCTCAGGGGGAACCATGACCCTGGCAATACCCAGCACTGCAGGCAAAAGCCATTTCGAGAACGTCGCGTTTCAGAACCCTTCTGATGAATGCGACCTCATCATGAAAGGAGGCGTCACCAGCGGCGTCGTCTATCCTCCAGCCATCCTGGAACTGGCGCGGAAGTACCGCTTCCGTTCACTGGGCGGGACCTCCGCCGGCGCTATCGCAGCCGCCGCGGCGGCAGCCGCCGAATATGGCAGGGAGAAGAACTCACGCCCGGACGTGGGGTTCGCCGGACTGGGCGGGATGATGGAGCAGCTCAAACAAGAAGGGTTCCTGCTCCATCTCTTCCAGCCAGCTCCACAGGCACGAAGGTTGTTCAATGCCGTTGTCGAAGCCATTGCTGTCTACAATGACTCCTCGGGTAGACGGCGGGTACTTCAATGGGTGGAACTGGCGCGAAAGGTTCTTCAGGAACCTGATGAGGCAGCGCATCGAAGCATCCTGCCCGTGAGAGCCGTTCGCCAGTCAGTCGGACTGCTGGCCTGGCCCGTCGCAACCATGACACGTTGGGCTTCACGCCCCATGAAGACGCTGGCGATGGGGTCCTCGCTTTGGTCCTTGGCTGGCGTGATGCGGAATGGGCTCCGCCTCTGGCATTCCCTCAAGGGTGGGGTTGAGTATGTGCGCGACAAGGATCAAAGCTTCTTCGCGCTTTGTACAGGGATGGATGTCGCGTCCGGAAACGGGGCTCCAAAGCACCCTGCACTGACTCCCTGGCTTCACGAACACATCCAGAAGCTCGCGGGGCTCGAGAGCGATGACGTCCTGACCCTTGGCCACCTTCGGGAGAAGGAAGATGGCAAGGGCAAGGATGTTGGCATCGACTTTCGCATGGTGACGACGAACCTGAGCCAGCGCCAGCCCTATACGTTGCACAGCGAAGATACGGAGACCGCGAGCCGTCGCGTCGTGCACCCGGAAGAACTGGATGCAGGATACCTCTTTCGCACGGACGACATGCGCCGCCTCTTTCCATTGGAGGTGGTGCGGTACCTCGAAAACTGGATGGATGTGGACAGGTATGAACTGAACAGGACTCAGAGTGCGCGAACCAAGGACGCCTTCAAGAACTTCGACTTGGCGAAGGCGAGAGCCGAAGGCTTCTATCCCTTCCCGGCGGGCAATGCGCTCCCCGTCGTGGTCGCCACGAGAATGAGCCTCAGCTTCCCTTTGCTGCTGGGAGCGGTGCGCCTCTACACCATCAAGCACGACACTTTCAAAAAGCGCGCAGCCTTGAGTGAAGGAAAGAAGCCCTATGTGCTTCGGGTGAAAGACTCTGACACCGGAGAGAGTGAACTGCAGGAGAACTGGTTTAGTGATGGAGGGATCTCAAGCAACTTCCCCATCCACATGTTCGATGACTGGCTGCCTCAGCGCCCCACGTTCGGAATCAATCTGGCGGACTCGCAGATGCCCACAAACATCACTGGCCCCAGGGAGGCGTCCATCCATCGAGGGGACGATGATGTGTTTTTGGCACAGCCGCGATACCTCCTCGTGCCCCATGTCTATCCGCTTAAGTGGCTGAGCCAGTTCCTGGGCGCGATCTTCGACACCGCACAGAACTACCGTGACAATACGCAAGCCCGCCTGCCCAGCTATCGAGAGCGCATCGCGCATGTCCGTCTGTCGGATGGGGAGGGCGGCCTCAATCTGAACATGGGGGTCGGCACCATCCAGGCCATTGCGGAGAAGGGAGGCCGTGCCGCGGAGAGATTACAGAGTGAATTCGCATTCGATGAACACCGCTGGGTACGTCTGCTCGTCTTGCTCGGACGCCTGGAGGAGGAGTTCATTCGTCTTCGAGAGCGGTACACGAAGGCGTCGAGAAATGGAAACTGGCGTCAGGAACTGCTGAGGCAGTACGAAGCGCTGCTGAAAGCGTCCCAGGAGGACGAGCGACAAGCGTGGTACCGTGTTCCGCCGAAACCGTTGTGGCCTCGCTGGCGCAGAGAGGCGATTCAGCGCATGGATGCACTGACGGAGCTCATTGACAAATGGACGTCAGGGAAGACGACCGGAATCCCGTATCCTCCTCGCGCGAGGAAGCAATACTTCTTCTCGTATGACGAACCCATGCCCGAAAGCATCTTGCGTGTGACGCCCGAGCAATGACAGCGAGCGCCTGTCCACCCGCGGTTGCATCACGTTACCCGGGTTCACGGACGCCGTGGACCCGGGTGAGCTCCATCACCCAGTTGGTCTCCCATGTCTCGCCGTCGAGCGAGAAGGCCTGCTCCCGCCGGGCGTGGTCCGTCCCCTGTCGCGTCCACCGGAACTGGGCCTGAACCGGACGTATAGGCGGGATAGAGGCCCTGTTGAGGGTGAGGGCTTGAGGGGAGGGGCCGAGGAGGGCCGCTGACGGGGCCTCCCGAGCGATGCTCCCGGCCGGATGCCGAGGAGCGCCAGGCGCAGCACCCGGCGCGCGGTGGGGGCATCCTGCTCGTTGGCGACCGCGATGGCGTTCGCCAGCCTCAGCAGATCCTCCGCCGTCGCGCAGGTGTGAATCGCCCCCGCCGAGGACGCCCGCGCCGCCAACCCTTTCAACACCTCGAGTAGCATGTCGGTGCAGCACAGCTCCTGGGGTGACAGCCCCTCCGGCCCCGCGAGCAGCGCGGCGGCGAGCCCGCGGTGCGTCGCGGTGTACACCGTCCGACTCGCAGATTGCCGCCTTCGAGCGGCTGCCCCACCTCAACCCGAACAACCGCCCCGTGCAGCCGTTGAATGGCCGCGACATGGGGCTCCAGTCCGGTCACTGATTCGGATTCGCGGCGCCCATGGGCTCAAGGGGGGCCTCCAACACCTCGTCACTCCAGCGCTGGCGGACGGAGCAGCTTCTGGAGACGGACGAGGTGTGAGGACGTCGGGTACTTCGCCTGGAAGTCCTCGGCGCGCTGCTGGGCTTCCGCGCGTCGGCCCAGCAGGACCAACGCCTCGATGGCGAGCACCTCCCGCTCCTGCGCGAGCGTGCCCGCCTGGAACCGGGACGCGTGTCCTCGCAGCAGCGAGAGGGCCTCCTCGGCGGCGCCTCGCTGGAGGGCACGGTGGGCGTCATCGATGAGCAGCAGCTCCTCGTCCTCCGGGCTCGTGGCGCGAGCTTCCGGCGGTGGCTCCACGACGGGCTTCTGGAGGGCTTGCGGCGGGCTCGTCCGAGGCGCGACGGGAGCCGGCGCACGCTCCACGATGGGGGCGGCGGGCTCGGGACGCGGGGTG
>NZ_VHLC01000063.1:0-50944 GCF_006547355.1 Myxococcus sp. AB036A
GACGACACCCGCCCCCGCCTCCTGCTGCGCCCCGCGCACGACTTCCGTTGGATTCCCGCTCAGCGCGTCCGGGAAGACGAGCAGCGCACGGCGGCGCCCCGGCCGCATGGGAGGCAGCTTCTCGATGGCCCGCGCCACCGCGTCACGTCCGGCCGCTCGGGGGTCCTTGCTCACGGGCCCACCCATCCCCGTTCCGACTTGCAAGTCCATCCCGCCGAACAGCGCGACCACCAGCCCCTGGTGCAGCAGCTCGGCTCCAGCGAAAACACCCGCCGCGCAGCATCCGGCCCAGGGGAGGTCCCGGAGCTCCCGCCGGAGCGCCGACGCCAGGTCATCCGCGTCATATTGGTCCGTGCAGAGGACCAAGGCGAAGGTGGGCGCGTCCGCGCCTCGCAGCGCCTCCGCGCCCGCCTCCCGGGCGGCGACTTCGCAATCGGGCGAGCAGCTCTTTCCAATCTGCATCCGCATCCCACTGGAATCGATATTCACGCGCGTACTGGCGTGCAGGTGGCGCTGGCTTCGTTTGGCCGAAGCAGGCGCCTTTCGGGCCTGCCTCGGTTGACACCTCCCACGTGCGCTCGGTTGTATCTGCGTGCTCATCGAGTGAGCGCAGCGTGCGCTCGAAAGGGGGACCTTGTGAGACGCGGAACCATTCTCTTCGTCCTGGCCGTCGTGACTTCCGTGGGGTGTGGCGATGCCTCGGACCCGGACCCGGGCGGGTGTCCCGAGACAGGCACGGGGACGTTGGAGTTGGCCATCGAGGGACTTCCTGCCTCCGCCAACCCTCACGTCATCATCCGCCGGGGCAGTGAGTCCCGGGAGGTGCGCGCGGGCGGCCGGCTGGCGGGGCTCGCGGCGGGCATGTGGACGCTCTCCCCCGAGCCGGTGGCGGGGAGCGGCGGACGGGTTCGCGCCGCCTATGATGCGCCGGCCCGTCAGGTCTGCGTCCTGGATGGCGAAGCAGCAGCGGCGGCCATCCAATACGCGCTCATCCCCAGCAGCCAGCGGCTGTGGCTGTCCACCAGCAACGGGGCGGCCGAAGTGGAGGCCTTCGCCACCGAGGAACTGGAGGTCACGGGCGCGCCGCCGGCCACCGTCCGGCTCGGTTCGAGCCCGGGCATTCCCCGGGCCTCAGGGCTCGCGTTCGACAGGCGTGGCAACCTCTGGGTGGCGCTGGGGTCGG
Organism: Myxococcus sp. AB036A; assembly: GCF_006547355.1. Taxonomy (NCBI): domain Bacteria; kingdom Pseudomonadati; phylum Myxococcota; class Myxococcia; order Myxococcales; family Myxococcaceae; genus Myxococcus; species Myxococcus sp. AB036A. The sequence goes on from NZ_VHLC01000063.1 coordinate 1,184, forward strand.
GGGAGCTGCGGCGCTACCCCGCAGGCGACCTGGGCGCCTCTGGCGTCAAGAGCCCCGACGTCATCATGAGCGGCGGCGTGTTGAGCGCCGGGAGCCCGGGTCCCATCGCCATCGCATTCGATGCCGCCGGCGACCTGTGGACCTCCATCGGGTTCAGCAACACCGTCATCCGGTTTGGAGCGGCCCAGCTTGTCTCCGGCACCGCTCCGGCGCCGCAGGTCGTGTTGAGCGGGCTGGGAGACCCCTCCACGCTCGCGTTCGACGCCATGGGCAACCTCTGGGTGGGAGATGTGACGGCCGGGGCCTCTCGCGTCCACAAGGTGGCCGCATCGAGCCTCCAGGCGTCCGGCGCGGTGACGCCTGTTACGAGCATCGACGTGATGGAGGCTGCTCCGGGCAGGAGCTTCGCGGGCCCCGCGGGGCTCGCCTTCGACGGGGAGCGAAACCTGTGGGTTTCCTATGGCGCGAGCGGCGTCGTCGTGCGGCTCACGCCCGAAGACCAGGGCGGCTCCGGCGCGGTGAGCGTCGTCCCAGGTATCCAGATTGACGCGGGCGGTCCCAAGGAGCTCGCCTTCGACGAAGGCGGGGGGCTCTGGATGGCCTACAACTCCGGGAGCATTTCCCGGCTGAGCCCGAGCCAGCTCAGCGTCTCTGGCGCGCCCACGCCCGACGTCGTCATCTCCAGTCCCGACCTCGGGGCCACACATGGCGTCGCGGTGTATCCCGCCCCCGCGAACCTGCCGCTGTTCCACCGGCTGCCGTGACACGGGCCGGTGGGCGCGGGGCGCTGGCCGCTCGACACTTCCAGCGTGCAACGAACCGTTGAATGGCCGGGCGGGGGACTTCCGTCCCCCGTTGCCGGGACAGTAGCGTTGCTCGCATGGCATCGGGCACCGGCTTGCTGCGACTCGGCGTGTTGGGAGGGCTGCTCGCGGGTTCCGCCTCGCTGGCGGCGGACACGGGGGATGTGCCCCGGGCGGAAGCTGCTCCGGTGGTCCCGGAGTCCTCATCCGTGCAGTGGCAGCTCCTGGCGGGCGGCCTCGCCTCGCTCGATGGCTACGCCTCAACGGGTTACCAGGGATGGTTGCTCGGGGCCGGCTGGGAGTTCCCCCGGCTGCGCTTCCGCTTCCAGTTCCTGGCGGGCCTCCCGTCGAGCATGGTGGAGACCCGCACCGAGGTGAAGCTGGAGCAGTACGTCTTCGGCTTCTGGCTGGACACGCCCGTGCTCCGCTCGGGTGCGTGGCGTTGGAGCGTGGGCGCGGGCGCGGGCTTCCTCCTCTTCGGCCGGACCGTTTTTGCGCGCGTGGGCGGACTGGACACCGCGGGCCCCCGCTTCGTCCCCGCGCTCCTCTCGGGGCCGGATACCTCCCTGCGCTGGCGCTTCTCGAAGTACTTCGCCGTGGAGGGCTCGCTGGCGATGGACGTCGTCTTCGGCCGCCCCCTCATCGGCTTCCAGAGCGCGCAGGGGTTCGAACCGCTCCATGAGGGCTGGGCCGTCCGGCCGCGACTGAGCGTCGCGATGATGGTCTTCCCGTGAAAGGTGGCCGCCCGATGAACCGCACTGACTTCGCATCGCACGCGCCTCGCGGGACGTTCCGGCACCTGCTCGTCCTGGCACTGCTGGCCTGGAGCGGAGGCTGCGCCGTGGAGGACCCCATCGCGCGGCTGCGTGCCGCGGACGGTGGGACGGGCACCTTCTCCACCGATGACGACGAGGCCCTGCTCTTCGGTGAGGAGGGCCTGGAGCTGGCGCTTCCGGATTGCGCGGAGGTCGAGCCGGATGCCGGCTCGGGCGTGGCTTGCGAGGACGCGGGGACGCCGGACGTCCCGTAGTCGCCTGGTGGCAGGCGTGGGTGGACATCCCACGCGGTGGGACCTGGCGGTGAATCGCACGTCCCGAGGCTCCAGGAACTGGCGCCTCCGGAGTCTCGTGTCCATGTTGCACGCGTCCATCCGGTGAACAGGAAGGTGCGCGTGTTCCAGCCAGCTCCTCGCGATGCGCGAGCCCATGATGGGAGCTGGCCCGTGTTGCTGTGGGAGCCTGCTGCCACGCGGCCTCGCGGTGGAGCGTCCCGGTCATTGGAGAGGGCATCGACGCCCTGCGCCATGGCGCCCGTAGTGCTGGAGGTGCGCCCACGGTTCCGCACGGCGGACGCCGAGGTGACAGTGGGCAGCGGCGCCGAGTGCGACATCGTCCTCGCCGAGCCCACGGTGTCCCGCCTGCATGCGCGCCTTCGTCGTGAGCCGCACACCGGGCTGTGGTGCGTGACGGACCTGGAGAGCGAACGGGGGACGTACCAGGATGGGGTGCTCATCCTGCCGGGCCGGCCCGCGCCGCTGCTGTGCCGTTCCCGGCTCACGCTGGGGAACGTGGAGCTCCTGTTCCTCCAGACGTATGCCTTCGAGCAGTCCGTGCGCGTGTCCTCGCTGACGCCCCCGGTGAGCTTGACCCGCCGGAGGTGACCTCCTACAAAGGGCGCGCCCTTGGGTGCCCATGTCGGGCTTTCAAGAGGGAAGCCGGTGCGAGTCCGGCGCGGTCCCGCCACTGTGAACGGGCAGCCCTGAGGTCAGGGCCGGGGGCTTCGGTTTGTCGCCACTCCATCCGCGGCCGAGCGCCGTTCTGGGGGAAGGCGGAAGTCCTCTTCTGGCATGACGCAGCGTGCGCCAGTCGCCAGAGCCCGTCAGCCAGGAGACCTGCCCAGGGGTGCGGCCGAGCCTTTCGCGGGCCCGGGCGGTTGGCCTTCTCTCTTCGTCGGAGGGAGCGGAAGGCGGAGCATGCGGTGGACCTTCCTCGCTGGGCCTGCCGTGTGCCTGGTGCTCAGCCTTCCATGTCCCGTCAGGGCGCAGCCTTCCGAGGCCGAGCCCGCCCCCGCGCGCACCACGGTGGTTCGCGGTAGGACACCCCCTCCGCCTGAGTCTCCGGAGCGGAGGGACCCGACGGGCGCCATCACCGTCATTGATGCGCGAGAGCGAGCGGGCGAGGCGCGCGACACGGCGGAGCTGCTCGTGGGCTCGGTGGGGCTCGCGGTGCAGGACTCCGGCGGCTACGGACAGAGCAAGAGCCTGGTGGTGCGGGGCGCGTCGTCCAACGGCGTGCTCGTGTTCCTGGATGGCATTCCGCTCAACGGCGCGGGCGGCCTGTCGGACCTGTCACTCATTCCCGCCGCGCTGGTCGAGCGCTTCGAGGTGCTGCGAGGTGGCGCGGGCGCGCGCTATGGCTCCGGCGGCCTGGGCGGCGCCATCAACATCATCACCCGCGCACCAGGGCCGAACCTGCGCACGAGTGGTGAGGTGACCTACGGGAGCTGGAACACGGCGCTGGGCCACGTCGCCGCCACGGGGCCGATGCTGGGCGGGCAGGCGCTGCTGCTGGTGCATGCGGGCCGCTCGGACGGTGACTTCGCCTACGACGTGGATGAACTGCCCGCCGTGGACGGCAATCCCCAGGTCTCCGAACGGCGCGCCCGCAACAACGCGCAGGGCGGTGGTGCGCTCCTGCGCTACCGGCGACGGCTCGCGGGGGGCTCACGGCTGGATGCGCTCGCGGAGCTGTCCCTGGAGGACCGCGCCATTCCAGGCACCGTGCAGAATCCCCAGTCCACCGGAGACCAGGAGCTGGGGCGGCTGGCGCTGGGCCTCCGCTGGTCGGGTGTGCTCGGCGGGTTGGGGCAGGGGAGCGCGCGAGGCTTCTTCCGGCGTGATGGGCTGGAGGTGACGGGGCACATTCCCGGCGCGGGCGGCGCGCAGCGGCACTCGGTGGGCGGCGTGGAGCTGGAGGGCCGCAGGCCGCTGGGAGAGCACCAGTCGCTGACGGTCACGGTGGCGACCTCGGGTGAGACGGTGACGCAGGAGGAGGGCGCACAGGCTTCCTCGTGGTGGCGCGCCAGCGTCATGGCCATGGATGAGGTGCGGCTCTTCGGAGGCACGTTGGACGTGGTGCCTTCGATGCGGCTGGAGCGGGTGGGGCCGTACTGGTTGCTGTCGCCGAAGCTGGGTGCATCCGTCGAACTGGGAAGCGGCTTCGGGCTGCGCGCCAACGCCGGGCAGTCCCACCGCGCGCCGTCCTTCCTGGAGCTGTACATCCGGCAGGGGACGCTGCTGCCCAACCCCGGGCTGAAGCCCGAGCGCGCCTTGTACGCGGACGCGGCGGTGATGTGGCGCTCTGGTCCGGAAGACTCCGAGGACGCGGCGCCACGATGGGGCCTCACGCTGGGCGGCTTTGCGGCGCTGTATGAGAACCTCATCGCCTATGAGCTGTACCCGCCGCTGATGGCGCGCCCGTACAACTTCGACACCGCGCGCGTGTGGGGCCTGGAGCTGGAGGGCGAGGCGCGGCCCTTCTCCTGGCTCCTGGCCAGCACGGGCTACACGTACCTGCGCACGGAGAACCGCTATGGGGACCCGCGCTTCTTCGGCAAGGACCTGCCGTACCGTCCCAGGCACAAGTGGGTGGGGCGGGTGCGCGCGGGGCCGGATTGGCTCAACGCCCGCGCGGAAGTGCTCTACCAGTCCGCGCAGCTCATCAACCGCACCGGCTCGTTGGACCTGCCCTCACGCACGTTGGTGAGCGCGGGCGCGTCCAGCACCTTCCTTCATGGTCCGGACCTCACCCTCTCCGTCGAGCTGAAGAACCTCCTCGATGTCCGGACCTTCGACTTCACGGGCTTCCCGCTGCCGGGACGCTCCGTCTACGTGACGCTCGCGGTGGCGCTCGAGCCCGGCGCGTCACCGTCATCCTCATCCACTCGGGAGCCCCATGACTCGCCCGCGTCCCCTGTTCCCTGAGCCGTTCATTCCGACCTTGTTTCTGACGGCCGTGGCGGCGCTGCTGCTCACCGGGTGTCCCGAGGAGGGCGCGGTGTGCACCTCCGGCCTGTCCGTCTGCGGTGACGCCTGCGTGGACCTGAGCGGCGACGTCGCGAACTGCGGCGCCTGTGGCAACGCGTGCGGCGATGGGCAGACGTGTCAGGCCGGCGTCTGTGGCTGTCGCCCGGGGACGGAGTCCTGCGGTGGCGCGTGCGTGGCCACGGCGAGCGATGTCGCGAACTGCGGCGCCTGTGGCAACGCGTGCGCCGCCGGGCTCGTGTGTGAATCCGGCGTGTGCCGCGAAGGCTGCTCCGAAGGCAGCTTGCGGTGCGGAGACTCGTGCGTGGACGTCCGCGCGGACGTGCTCAACTGCGGCGCCTGCGGCAACGTGTGTCCGGACGTGCAGACGTGCCACGAGGGACGCTGCGGCTACGACGTGGTGGCGGCCTGCTACACCCACGGGCAGCTCGTGGGCATCCAGGCGGGGACGGACCAGCTCGGGCCGCGGCGTCAGTTCGGCTCGGGCGTGCAGACGCTCGCGTCCTGGGACGGTCATGTGCTGGCCGCGGACGCCACGGCTTCGAAGCTGCTCCAGGCGGCGGGTGGCGCGCTGGGGACGGTGGTGGAGGAGGACTCGCTGGGCGGGGTGGCGGGCTCGCCCAACGACATCCTGGTGGACCCGCCTTATGTCTACGTCGTGGACTCGGTGAACAACACCTTGCAGGTGCTCAAGCGAGAGGGCCCTTCCCAGGGGGCGGGGCTGGGTCTGCGCACCGTGACGCAGGTGAACCTGGGGGCCAACACCAGCCCGCAGGCGCTGGCGAAGTGGGGCACCACGCTGTATGTCCCCTTGTTCGGCACGGGCGGCTCCATGTTCCAGTTCGGCAATGCCGTCGCGCGTGTGGACATCTCCAACCCCGAGCAGCCGCGCAAGGTGGACACGATTTCGCTCACCGGGCTGGACCTGAAGCCCTTCGACGGTGGCACGGTGTTGCCGCTGCCCTACTCCGTCGCGGCGACGGAGTCGGGCGTGTACGTGAGCCTCACCAACCTGAATCCCTACAACGGCTACAAGCCCAATGGCCCGGGCATGCTCGCGAAAATCGACCCCGCGAGCGGCAGCGTGAGCGCCATCGACCTGGGCGCGGCGGATTGCCTCAACGCGGGCTACGTGGAGGCCGTGGGGGACCAGCTCGTGGTGGCCTGCCTGGGCGAGGCCGAGTACGACGAGGCCAACGGGCACAGCGCCAGCGCCGTGCGCGCCTCCGGGCTGGTGCTGGTGAAGAACGACGCGCCCGTGGCGGCGTACGCGCTCAAGGCGGGGTGTGAGCCCGGAACGCCGGGCTGCAACCTCTCCGTGGCCAGCCGCTTCGCGGTGGCGGAGGGCGCGGTGTACCTGGCGGACACGAACGCGGGCCGCGTCTTCGTGGTGGCGGTGGAGGACGGGCGGTTGGTGGAGCGCCGCGGCTTCTCTTCACCCCAGGCGCTGGGGCCCGCGCTGGAGGCGTGTCCCACGGACCCGCGCCGGCCCGTGTCCAATGCCATTGACGTCACCGCCCTGCACTGAGGAAGCGCACGCCATGCCGATGAACACGACTTCCACTTCGCGTCTCTGCTCGGGCATGTCCGTCCTGCTCGCCACGGTGCTGTGCCTGCTCGCCGGTACGGTGAGCGCGGCGGAGAGCTCGAGCCTGAGGACGCTGGGACCGCCAGCGCCTTCCAAGGTGCGGCGCGTGGTGACGCTGGCGCCCTCGCTGTCGGAGATGGTGCTGTCCCTGGGCGCGGGGAGCACGCTGGTGGGGGTGTCCCGCTTCGACGAGGCGAAGGAGGTGGCGAAGCTGCCGCGCGTGGGCGGCTTCACGGATCCTTCCGTGGAGGCGGTGATTGCGCTCAAGCCCGACCTGCTCCTGGTGCAGCCCGGGCCGGGCAACCAGCGTCCGGTGGAGAAGATGGCGGAGCTGGGCGTGCCCGTGCTGCTGCTGCCGCTGCACTCCGTGGCGGACGTGCTCGCGGCCATGCGCGCGGTGGGGAAGGCGCTCGGACGGGAGAAGGAGGCGGAGGCGGTGGTGGTGGGCATCGAGGCCACGCGCACGCGCATCCGGGAGGCGGCGAAGAAGCTGCCCGCGCCGCGGGTGCTGTTCGTCTATGGCTTCGAGCCGCTCGTGGTGGCGGGGCCTGGCTCCTTCGCGGACGAGCTGCTCCGGGACGCGGGCGGCATCAACGTGGCGGCGGACGCGAGCTCCGCGTACCCGGTGTACTCGGTGGAGCGCGTGGTGCGTGCCCGGGCCACCGTGGTGGTGGATGCCGCGGACGTGGACGTGGGCAAGGACAAGTTGCGGGCCCTGCCCGGTCTGTCCAGCGCGCGCTGGGTGGACCTGCCCTCCATGTCGCTGTTGCAGCCGGGACCTTCGCTGGGGCGGGGACTGGAGGAACTCTTCCGTTTGCTGCATCCGAAGGGAACAGGTAAGGCCGCGCCGTGAGCGAGCCGGCGACATCCCAGCGTGCACATGGCGGAGCGGGAGGCTTTCGCGCCTCGCGCGCGGTGATGTTGTTCGGGGGCTTTCTCGTGTTGGCGGTGGGCTGCCTGGCCGTGGCGGTGCGCTTCGGTGAGCAGTCCATCTCCCTCACCGCTGCGCTGACGGAGCCCACGTCCACGGACGCCGTCATCTTCTGGTCGCTGCGGCTGCCGCGCGCGCTGCTGGGGGCCATCGTGGGCGCGGGGCTGGCGGCCTCGGGCGCCACGCTCCAGGGGCTCTTGCGCAATCCGCTGGCGGACCCGTTCGTGCTCGGTGTGTCCGGCGGGGCGGCGATGGGGGCGACGCTGGCGCTCGCGGTGGGGCTCGCCACCGTGGGGGACGTGGCACCGGGCCTGGGCGGCGCCATGGCGCGTCTGTCCGCGCCCGCGCTCTTCTCCTTCCTGGGCGCGGGGGCCGCCATCCTCTTCGTCCTCTCCGCCAGCCGGGGCTCCGCGTCGCGCGCGCCCTATGCCGCGCTGCTCACCGGCGTGGTGTTCAACGCGTTCGCCTCCGCGGCCATCACCCTGGTGAAGACACTGTCCGCCCCTGACCGGCTGGGGGAAATCCTCTACTGGCTCGCCGGAGCGCTGGGGTACGAGCGCGGCGGCACGCTGCTGCTCTCCGCGCTGCTTCAGGCCGGCGCCATTGGCGTCATGTGGGTGCTCTCCGCACGGTTGAACCTGTTGTCGCTGGGTGATGATGACGCGGCGTCCCTGGGGGTTCCGGTGGCGGCGACGCGCCGCTGGTTGCTGCTGGCCGCCAGCGCGAGCGTCGCGGGCGCGGTGGCGCTCACGGGGTTGATTGGCTTCGTGGGCCTCATCGTGCCGCACCTGCTGCGGCTGGCCTTCGGGCCGGACCAGCGGCTGCTGGTGCCACTGTCGGCGCTGGGAGGCGCGGCCTTCCTCGTCCTGTCGGATTTGCTGGCGCGGCTGGCCTTCCCCTTGTTCGGGGCCGAGCCTCCCGTGGGCGTCGTCACCGCGCTGCTGGGAGGCCCGCTGTTCCTCGCGCTGCTGCGGCGGCGGGTGCGCCTGGGGACCAGTCATTGACAATGGCTTGCACCCGCCATATCCCCGCCCGCGTCCTCGGTGTCGCCGTGGAGCCACGGTGACTCAAGGGAACCCGGTGTGAATCCGGGACTGCCCCGCAGCGGTGAGCAGGAACGAACGCCGTCACGTGAAGCACTGGCCCGAAGCGGGCTGGGAAGCGACGGCAAGTAGGTGGGTGCTCCGTGCACCCGCGCCTGCGAGTCCGAAAACCTGCCGAAGACCCGTGCCCTTGGCACGGACATCACCGAGGCCTCCGAGGGGAGGCGGCGGGGGCGGTGCTGTCCGGCGCGAAAGGTCCGCCGGGGCTTTGCCTTCGGCCGTGTCCTCCTGGAAGCCCATTCGCCCGTGGGGGCGGAAGAGGGAGCGAGGACACCGATGAAGTACGCCGATGTGAAACGCGCAGGAGCCCGCACGAAGTCCCTGATGTTCGCCACGGCCAGTCTGGTGCTGGCGGTTGCCACCACGGGCTGTGGCTCCGAATGCGTGGATGTCTACGACTGCCGCAACGAGAACGGCCCCGCTCCCGCGGGCCAGGAGTGGACGTGCGCCTCGGAGAAGTGTGAGACGCGGCCCATCCAGCAGCTCCCCGGGGAAGACGCGGGCACCGACCCGGAGACCGATGCTGGCACCCATCCAGAGCCGGACGCGGGCACGGAGCCCGACGCGGGTACGGAGCCGGACGCGGGCACGGAGACGGACGCGGGCACGGAGTACACGTGTGAGACGGCGCCGTACGACCCGGTGCTCGGCACGCTTCAGCTCCAGGCGGGCTTCGAGACCGCGGGCTCCGCGCCCATGCCGGACGACGTGCTGGCGGTGGCCGTCACGCCAGGCCCCACGTACGCGGTCTACGCCGTGCAGGGGGATACGAGCGCGGACGTCCATTCGCTGGGAATCTGGCCGGACCTGACGCCTTCCGCGTCGCCGCTGTTCAACGTCCTGGCGCCCGAGGACCGTGGGGCCACGTCGGGCATCTTCCCCAACCGCTTCCTCGTGCATGGCGCCGAGCGGCTGCTGGCCGGCTACACGAAGTCGGGTGGCGCGGGCACGGTCTCGCTCTATGACATCCTCACCCCTGACAACTCGAGCTACGTCAACTCGCCGGGCAACATGAGCGCCGCCGCGTTCACGTCGGGCACGACGTCCGCCTTCCTCATCAACAGCATGGGGCTGTCCGCCATCGACGGCTTCGGAATCTATGCGCTGGTGACCTCCGCGGAGCCCGTGGCCTCCGTGAAGGTGGCCGACTTCCCGCAGGCCGCCGGCGGAAATGGCTTCAGTGCCGTGGCGACCAACGGCGTCTCCGTGCTCGGGTTCGTCGTTCCGCCGGACTACGCCAACGTGGTCTACGCGGTGGCGCCCTCCGTCGTGAGCGCGGCGCTCTCCTCCAACACGCCGTTCGCATTGGATGCGCAGCCCCAGATTGACGTGGGCAGCGACTTCAACGCGGCCTCCGCTTTCGGTGACGGCGTCGTCGTCAAGCGGGGTGCCTACGATGACACCTGGCAGTTCATCACCACCGACGTGTCCCGCTACGCCCTCTCCGCGGACGCGACCCCGGGTGAGGTCGTCATTGGCGAGCGCACGCCGGTGCTGACGCTCGTGGACCAGTGCACCCAGGTGACGCAGTTGACCCATCTGGGCTCGGACCTGCTGGTGGGTGTCGAGGACGTGAACGGTGAGCGGCTGGTCCGCATCCGGGCCGTGCCATGAGCCACCATCGCCTCCACCACTTCGTCTGGGGCACGGCGCTCGCCGTGCTCCTGGGCACCGCCGCATGTGGTGACGATTCCTCCGGCGTCAGCGAGGACGCGGGAACGGACCCCGTGCGGGACGACGCGGGACAGCCGGATGGCTCCACACCGCTGGAGCCCGATGCCGGACTTCCGCCCGAGAATCCATACGCGGACGAAGTCGTCCTCTTCGAGCCCGGCGACTTCGCGGGCTTCGGGCAGGACCGCTTCCCGGACGTCGTGCTCGGGCCCCCGTCGGGGCTGGGGCCGGACAACGGCTCGCTGGACGTGCTCTCGCTGGGCCGGGGCGGCAAAATCGAGCTGCGTTTCACCGACATCGCCGTGGTGGATGGGCCGGGCGTGGACCTGCTCGTGTTCGAGAACGCCTTCCTCGTCGCGGGAGGAGCGGCCACGCACTCCGAGCGGGGCATCGTCTCCGTCAGTGACGACGGCGTCACCTGGTACGAATTCCCCTGTGCCACCACGGACGCCGAGGGCGGCTACCCGGGATGCGCGGGCGTCGCCACTGTCCAGGCCAATCCGGCCAACGGCATCAGCGCCACGGACCCCGCGGTTGCGGGTGGAGACGGGTTCGACCTGGCGACGGTGGGCCTGAGCCGCGCGCGGTATGTGCGCATCGTCGACGCAGGCAACAACCGCTACGGCGGCACCTCCGGGGGCTTCGACCTGGATGCCGTCGCGGTGGTGAACGGTGTGTCGCTTCGGAGCGGCACCCCGTGAAGCGGCTCCCGCCACGGCCATGTCCCCTGTCCATGAAGGGGGAGGTGGACCGCCGCGCCGCGCTCGGCACGCTGCTCAAGGGTACCTGTGCCCTGGCGGCGTTCGGGGCGGGGTGTGGTGACGGGTGGCGGGAAGCCGTGGTGCTCGACCCTCCCGATGCGGGAGGGCCGGGCCCGTCTTGTGCGCCGCCGGTGCCGTCGGGCCCACCCGGCGAGGGCTGGGTGGAGGTCTCCCTGGTGGAGTATCCCGCGCTGGATGTCCCCGGCGGCGCCGCGGAGGTCCGCATTCCCCAGGCGCTGCTGGACGTGGTGGTCGTCCACACCTCACCTGGCTGTTACGCGGCGCTCTGGCGCATCTGCACGCACGGTGATTGCGCCGTGGACTGGGTGCCGGCCGACGGCGTCATGGAATGCCCCTGTCATGGCTCCCGCTTCACCCGGGAGGGGCAGGTGCTGAATGGCCCGGCGACTCGACCGCTCGCGGCCTTCCCCGTGGTGAGACAGGGCGCGTCCCTGTTCATCCACCGGCCCCGCTGAGCAATCGTTCGGACATTCGCACCACAGGTGAAATGACGCGGTGCGGAGAGACGTGTCGTGGCGCCGGGTTACGGGATACCCGCACTGAGTCCGAGTCTCCTTCTCTCAACAGGCGGGAGAGTCGTGTAATGTCGGGCATTCGATGTGGCAGATCATCATCAACGGGCCCGGCTACTTCGACACGTCGTACGATCTGCCTGAGGGCGTGACGAGCCTCGGCCGCGCGGACGAGAACGATATCGTCCTGGGCGGCGATCTCGTCTCACGCCGGCATGCGCGGCTGTACGTCGACGGTGACGTGCTGCGAATCGAAGATTTGGGCAGTCGCAACGGCAGCCGCATCAACGGCGCGCCCTTGCAGGGCTCTCGGCAGCTCGTCGCCGGAGACTCGGTGGCGCTGGGCGAGAACGTCCTCTCCGTGCGCCAGCCCAACACCGTGGAGAACGCGGCCACGGAGATGGTGGACCTGGGCGCGGGCGGCGTCGTGCGCTTCGGCCACGGCCAGGACGTGGGCCCCTCCGTCCTGCTGGCGAAGAACGTGCGCGACGCGGACGTGCTGCGGCTCCTGGACAACGTGGGCCCGGTCTCCTTCGACGACAGCTTCTCCGCGTCCGCGCCGCTGCCCGCCGCGAGCCCGCGCGTGGGGCAGGAGACGCTGGTGCTGTTGTTCCGCACCGCGGAGGCGCTCTCGTCGGCCAGCACGCTGTCGTCGTTCCTGGACACCACCATGGACCGGCTGCTGGAGGTCACGGACGCGACCACGGCGGTGGTGCTGCTCAAGCACACCACGGGCGCTCTGGTGCCCGCCGCCGTGCGCCACCGCGGCCGGCTGGCCAAGGGCGAGGTGCCCGTCTCGGATGCCATCGTGGAGGAGGCCCTGCGTCAGGGCCGTGCGCTCGCCGTGGGCGACGTGCGCGATGACCGCCGCTTCGCGGGCCGGGAGAGCGTCATCCTCTATGGCGTGGACCGGGTGCTGTGCATCCCCATCGGCACCGAGCCGCCCTATGCGGGGGTGCTCTACGTCAACCTGTCGGCCAAGGGTGACGCCAGCGTGGAGTCGATGCTGGATACCTGCACCGCGGTGGCGCATCTGGTGGCCACCGGCGTGCAGAAGTTCTCCCCGCGCGAGGGCAGTCCCGCGGCGGACAGGCTGCGGCGCGACCTGGAGCGCTTCCACCCGCCGGAGGTGGCCGAGCGCCGCGCCGCCGAGGCCCAGAAGCAGGGCGGCAAGCTGCCCGGCCTGGAGGAGCGCAACCTCACCATCCTGCACGCGGAGCTCGTGGGCTTCTCCGTGTTGTGCATGCGCATCGGCGCCGCGCGCGCCACGCAGATGCTCAACGACTTTCACGCGCGGATGAGCGGCATCGTCTTCAGCTTCGAGGCCACCGTGGAGGGCTTCCGGGGCGAATCCCTGCGCGCCCTCTTCGGCGTCCCCTACGTGAAGGGCGAGGACTCGATCCGGGCCGTCCGGGCCGCCCTGGCGCTGCGCTCCGAGTGGGAGCGGTCCATGTCGCGCAGGCCCCTGGACGAGCGCTGCGAGCTGCGAATCGCCCTGCACAGCACCCGAGCCCTGGTGGGGATGATCGGCACCGAGGTGCGCCCGGACTACACCGTGGTGGGGGACGGCGTCGGGATTGCGGGGTGGCTCGCCGGTACCGCCAGCCCGGGCCAGGTGCTCATTACCGGCAAGGTCCTGGCCACCGTGGGGGCGCGCTTCGACGTCCAGCCGCTGGGCGAGCGCCTCATCCGCCCCCCGAAGGACAAGGTAGCGGCCTTCGAGGTGCTGGAAGAGGATGTAGGCCAGTTGACCAATCCCGGCTTCCGCTGAGGGGCCCGCGTCCGGTTGACGGGTTGCTGGGACGTACCGGGAAAGGGTTCAATGCGGACCCCGTCGTGGTGAACCCCCGCACCGCATGAACTCGTCAACCCAACCCGCCCGGTTGAGACCCTTCCGGCCCCAGCCCTTTGGCCGGTACACGCTCCTGTCCCAACTGGCGACGGGGGGCATGGGAGAGATCTACCTCGCGCGGTTGGAGGGGGCGCAGGGGTTCGAGAAGCTCTGCGTCATCAAGAAAATCCTCCCGCAGCTGGCTGCGGACTCGGACTTCGTCGAGCGCTTCGTGGGCGAGGCCCGCACCCTGGTCCGCCTGAGCCATGGCTCCATTGCCCAGGTGCTGGACATGGGCCTCCACGAGGACGAGGCCTACATGGCGCTCGAGCACGTGGACGGCAAGGACCTGCGCAAGGTGGCCGCGCGCGTGCGGGACCGGCAGATGCCGCTGCCGGTCACGTTCATCCTCTACACCATGGGCCGGGTGCTGGACGCGCTGGCCTATGCGCACCGCAAGAAGGACGACGACGGGGAGGACCTGAAGCTCGTCCACCGGGACATCTCGCCGCAGAACATCCTCATCTCCTACGAGGGGGAGGTGAAGGTCATCGACTTCGGGCTCGCCAAGAGCCGGCTGTCGGCCGCGAAGACGAACCCCAGCATCATCCTGGGCAAGTTCCTCTACATGTCGCCGGAGCAGGCGCGGCACCAGCCGGTGGACCGCCGCAGCGACCTGTATGCGGTGGGGCTCTGCCTCTACGAGCTCATCTGCGGGAAGAACCCGTTCGACGGGGTCCACCCGGGCGAGCTCATGTCCCTGGTGGCGAACCCGCGAATCGCGCCGCTGGACCAGGTGGAGCCGCTCACGCCGCCCGCGGTGACGGCGCTGGTGGCCAAGGCGCTGGCGGTGGACCCGTCGCAGCGCTTCCAGTCGGCGGAGGAGTTCCGCGGGCGGCTCCAGGCCTGCCTGATGGAGATTGACGCGAGCGCGGGCCCGGAGAGCGTCAGCCGCTTCATGCGCGAGCTGTTCTCGGCGGACTTCCAGTCCGAGCGGCGTCTCCTGGCGAGCCTCAAGGAGGTGCCGCGCCTGTCCACGGCAGAGGTCCGTGCGCTGGCGTCGATGCCGGATGATCCGCTGGCGCCGAAGACGGCGCACGCGATGCTGCCGGCGAAGACCATCCGCCTGGACGGCCCGGTGGAGCCGCTGTCGTTCTTCCCCACGCCCCGCAGCCGCGAGGGCGGTGGTCCGGTGACGGACGGTGAGACGCGCCCGGGTGTCCCGATGGACGAGTCCACCCGGCCCGCGTTCCCCATCGAGGCGCTGGAGGAAGAGGCGCGGGCGCGGGGCGTGCGCCAGGACACGGCGCCTTCGGTGGAGGTGGGCCCCGAGGCCTTCGTTCGCGGCGGCGGGGTGAGTCCTTCGTCTGCGCCGATTCCTCGCGCGCCCGCGCTGACGCGCGAAGTCCAGATGACGTCGATGCCGCCCGAGGCGGTGCCGCCAGGTGTGGCCGCCGCGCGTGCGCTGCTTCCGACGCACATGCGGCCGACCGAGCTGGCGATGCCGAGCCTGGGTGGGCCGCCTTCTCCCGAGGAGGCGTCCGTTCAGGTGGAGTCGACGGCCGCGAAGGCTGAGTCGCTTCGGAGCAGGGCGTTCGAGGCGAGCCCGAGCGTGATTGCCTCGGTGGGAGCGCCCACGCCCGCGGTGCCGCCGCGTGGGTCGCAGGCCACGGTGAACTCGCGACCTCCGCCGCCAGGGGCCGAGCCGCGCGCGCCCGGAGCGGTGCTGCCACGCAGCGGCGTGGTGGTGATGCCCGCGGTCAACGTGACTGCTCCCGCGCCGTTGCCTCGCACGTCGGCGCTGGAGTCGATGCCGGCCGTTGAGGTCTCGGAGGGGGCTGCCGGAGACGAGGACTCCGCCTCGGAGCGCGAGGGCGCGTTTGAGAGTGCGACGCCGGACGAGGCGGCATTCAGCGAGCCGCATCCTTCTGTCCCGATGCCTCGAACGGCTTCGATGGTGATGGCGGCCGTCCAGCCGCCTCCGCCGGGCTCGACGCCGTCTCGCGCGACGTCCGCGGTGGGCTCGCCGGATGAGGCCGTGGCTCCACGCTCCATGTCGTCGGCGGGGATGTCCGCGGTGGGCTCGCCGGATGAGGCCGCGGCTTCACGCTCCATGTCGTCGGCGGGCATGCCCGCCGTGGGCGCGCAGGCGGGGGTTTCGACTCGCGCCATCTCCTCCGTGGAAGTCGCTGCGTTGGATGCGCGGGACGAGGCCTCTTCGGACCCGGTGTCCTCCGTGGCCAGGTCGACGGAGGGCGAGACGCCACCGCGCAGGGTGTCCTCGGCGGGGATGGCCGCGGTGTCGCCAGCCCAGGCTGGCATGACGCCCTCGCGGGGCATGCCTTCGCTGGGGGCACCTCCACCTCCGAAGGGGGCAACGCCCTCGCGAGCCATCCCCAGCGCACCTGCATCGGGAGCGACGGCTTCCCGCTCCGCGCCCGTGGTGGACGAGCCCGTCGTGGACGCCACACCCGCAGATGGCGGGCAGGCCCTCTCTCCGGAGGACGAAGCGGAGGCCGCGCACGAGTCCGAGGCGGGCGTGTCCGAGGACGAAGCCGGCCTTTCTTCGACCGACGCGCAGTCTCAGGACGGCGCCTCGTCGGAGCTGCCTGTGCTCTCCACCGAGGATGTGGGGCACGAGGAAGCCGCGCCGAGCATCGCCGACGTCGACACGCATCCGCGCATCCACCGCCCGTCGCGAACCGAGCGCCACGACGACACCCAGCCCCGCGTCGCACATAACGCCGACACGGACCCTCGCGTCACCCGTCCTGACGACACGCATCCGCGCGTGGTGCTGGATGCGGGCCTCTTCAAGGATGTGGATGGCTCCGAGGACGAGGAGCGGTCCGGCGTCTCCCGGCCCAGGTCTCGGCGGGCCCGGTCGTCTTCGCCGGGGATGGCACCGGCCAGCACCGCGCGCAGGACAGGTTCCGTCTCCGCTGTGCGTCCCACCGCGCCCGCCCCCGTCGTGACGGACGAAGAGGAGGACGAGAGCGACGACGATGTCCGCGTCTCCCTCACGCCCAACGAGGAGACGCGGCGCACGACGATGCCCGTCCGCCCGGAGACGCGCTCGGCCGAGCGAATCGCGAAGGAGGACACCCGCCGCACGACGATGCCCGAGCGCCCCGAGCGCCCCGAGCGTCGTCGCAAGGGCCCGCTGGTGCTCGTGCTGGTGTTGCTGTTCTTCATCCTGGCCGTGGTCGGAGCCTTCTTCCTGGGCCCCCCGGCGCTCCGCGCCCAGGTGCTGAGCCAGTTCATGCCGGAGAAACCCGAAGGGCCGCCGCCCGCGCAGCCCCTGCGTCCCTCCGCTCCTGACGAAGCGCAGGCGGGCAAGGCCGCCGACGAGAATCGCCCGCCTCCCGAGGGGAACGCGGCGCAGGCTCCGGGAACCCCCGCGCCCGACGTCGCGCCGCCAACCGGTGCCACGCCGGGAACCCCCACGCCCAACGCCGCGCCGCCCGCCGGTGCCACGGAAGGCCGAGGCTCGCTCGACGACTCCTTCCTCGCGCCGCTGGACGCGCAGCAGAAGAACACCGAGGTTCCCGAGAAGCGCTCGGCGCCGGTCCGCAAGATTCGCTCCGCGCGCTCCCGTCAGCTCACCGTGCTGGAGAGGGAGTGGCGTGAGACGAACGCGCTCTTCAACCAGCTCAACGCGGAGCACTCGTGCGTGGTGCTCGGCCTCTGGTGCACGCGGTACGCCGAGGTGAAGAGCGAGGTGGAGGCCGCGGGCAGCAGCGACAACCCGGAAGCGCTGCGCAAGGTCCGGGCGATGAAGCGCTACCTGCTGCAGAAGCAGAAGGAGCTGTACTAGTCCCGTGGAGCCTCTGCTCGTCACCCGGGCGCTGGTCGCGGGCTACGGTCCTCGTCCCATCTTGCATGGGGTGGCGTGCGAGGTCCGGCCCGGTGAGCTGTGGGCGGTGCTCGGCCCCAACGGGACGGGCAAGAGCACGCTGCTGCGCGCGGTGCTGGGCCTGGGGCCCTGGACGCGCGGAGAAGTCCGCCTGCTGGGGCGCGAGCGCGCCGCCTGGGAGCCCCGAGCGCTCGCCCGCAAGGTGGCGTGGGTGCCGCAGACCATCGAATCCACGGAGGGCTTCAGCGGCCTGGAGCTGGTGTTGATGGGCCGCAGTCCGCACCTGGGGCTCTGGGGCCTGCCGTCCGCGGGAGACGTGGCGCTGGCGCAGGAGGTGATGACGGAGCTCGGCATCGCGCACCTGTCCGAGCGGCCCGCGGAGGCCCTCTCTGGAGGCGAGCGCCGGATGTTGATGCTGGCGCGAGGACTGGTGCAGCAACCCGAGTTGTTGCTGCTGGATGAGCCCACCGCCTTCCTGGACGTGGCCCACCAAGTGGGCTCGCTCGACCGCGTGCGCGCGCGCGTGGACGCGGGGCTAGGCGCGGTGGCGGTGCTGCATGACGTGAACCTCGCCGCCGCCTTCGCCACCCATGTGCTGCTCCTCCGGGATGGCCAGGTGCTCGCGCAGGGGCCGGCGAACGAGGTGCTGGAGCGTGGCTCCCTGGAAACGCTCTACGGGCTGCCCATGGAAACCGCGCTGGCTCCGTCCGGCGCCCGGCTCTTCGCGCCCCGAGCACCCTCGCGCTGAACCTTCTTCGTCCCTCGGACGCCGGACAGTTGACCGGACGTGCCGGGCGGGAAAGCCTGGACCGCCAACATGTCCCGCTACGCCATCGCCATCTTCGCCAGTGCGTTCCTCCTGTTCGGCGTGCAACCCCTGGTGGGGCGCTATTCGCTGCCGTGGTACGGCGGAACGCCCGGCGTGTGGACGGCGTGCATGTTGTTCTTCCAGGCGGTGCTGCTGGGGGGCTACGCGTACGCGCACGGACTCGCCTCGCGGCTGACACCTCGCACGCAAGCCCGCGTCCACCTGGGACTGCTCGCGGTGGCGGTTCTTCTGCTGGGCGCTCGCGCGTTGCTGGCGGGCTCGCCGGTGGCGCCCGGGCCTGAATGGCGTCCGGAGGGCACCGCGCTGGCCGTCCCCCGGCTGCTGGCGATGCTGGCGGTCACCATCGGCCTGCCTTTCTTCGTGCTGAGCACCACCGGTCCGCTGCTCCAGTCGTGGTTCGCCCGCGCGCGGCCGGGTCGCTCGCCCTATCCGCTGTATGCGCTGTCCAACGCGGGCTCGCTGCTGGCGCTGCTCGGCTATCCCTTCCTGGTGGAGCCGTGGGTGGGACGCGGCGCCCAGGCATGGGGCTGGGGCGTGGGCTTCGTCTTCTTCGCCGTGGCCTGCGCGGTGTGTGCGCTGGACGTGATGAAGCAGCCGGACACGGCGCCCGTCGCCACGCCCGCGCCCGTGACGGCCACGCCGCTGACGGAAGGCGCCGGGGGAGAGGCCGGCGCGGAGGTGGCACGCCCCACCGTGCGCGCCACGATGACGTGGCTGGGGCTGAGCACCTGCGCGTCGGTGCTGCTGCTGGCGACGACGAACCAGCTCTCCCAGGACGTGGCGGCCGGCCCCTTCCTCTGGGTGCTGCCCCTGGCCGTCTACCTGCTGACCTTCATCCTCGCCTTCTCCCGCGAGTCCTTCTACTCGCGGACCGTCTACGCGGTGCTGCTCATCGCCTCGGGCGCGGGCGTGGCGCACGCGCAGACGCAGGGGCCGCAGTCGTCGCTCGCGCTCCAACTGGTCGCGTACTCCGTGGCCCTCTTCGCGGGCAGCATGGTGTGCCACGGCGAGCTGTACCGGCTGCGCCCACCGCCGCGCCACCTCAGCGCCTTCTACCTGTGGGTGTCCGCGGGCGGCGTGCTGGGCGGGCTGCTCATCAGCGTGCTGGCCCCCGCCGTCTTCAGTGCCTACTGGGAGTACCCTCTGTCGCTGGGCGCGTGCTGCGTCGTCGCGCTGGTGGGCATGGCGAAACAGGCGGGCGAAGCGACGCGGACGCAGCGGATGCAGCGTGTCCTGCGCGGCGCCATGCTGCTCCTGGTGGCCGGACACCTGACGTACACCATGGCCCGCGAGCAGGGCCGCGCGCGCTTCGCCTCGCGCAACTTCTTCGGCGTGGTGCGGGTGATGGAGCAGGGCGTGGGCTCGCCGGAGGACCACCGCTTCACGCTGCTGCACGGCGCCATCACCCACGGGCTCCAGTACGTGACGCCCGAGCGCAGGGGCGTGCCCACGACGTATTACACGCCGGAGGCGGGCCTGGGACTGGCCATCGCCGAGCAGCGCCGGCTGCGCGAAGCCGTGGGGCTGCCCGCGGGGCTTCGCGTGGGCGTGCTGGGGCTGGGCGTGGGCACCAGCGCCGCGTTGCTCGAAGCGGAGGACACCGGGCGCTTCTACGAAATCGACCCCGCGGTCATCGCGCTGGCGCAGGGCGAGGGCGGCTACTTCTCCTTCCTGGGAGACACGCCGGCGAAGGTGGAGCTGGTGGAGGGGGACGCGCGCATCTCCCTGGAGCGGGAGCTGGAGGCGGGCGGCGCGCAGGGCTTCGACGTGCTCGCGCTGGATACCTTCTCCTCGGACGCGGTGCCGGTGCACCTGCTCACCCAGGAGGCGGTGGCGCTCTACCGCGCGCACCTGGCGCCCCATGGCGTGCTGGCGCTGCACATCAGCAACGTCCACCTGGACCTGGTGCCGCTGACGCTGGCGCACGCGCGGGCCCTGGGGCTGCACGCGGCGCTGGTGGTCAACGAGACGCAAGGGGACGCGCTGCGCAGCAACTGGATGGTGCTGAGCCCGGACCGCGAGTTCTCCTGGGGACCCACCTTCACCCGGGCCTCCGCGCGCGTGCGCCGGCTGGGCCTGCGGGAGGACCCCGACTTCACGTGGACGGACGAGAAGAGCAGCGTGCTGCACGTGCTCCGCCGCGGCAGGCCCTCGGCGAGCGTCAAGGACGTGGAGGCGTCCTCCGGGCCGCCCGGCCCCGCGTCCGCCCAGCCCGGGACGGAGTGACTCAGGCGCGCGGCATCGCCTGGGGACCGGAGGCGGCGACGGCGCTCAGGTCGAGCGCCACCAGCAGCACCAGCGCGCCGCAGGGAATCGCCAGGGTGGCCGCGCCGAGCCGGGCGAAGAGCAGCGGCCCCAGCGTGCAGCCGCCCAGGAAGGCGGAGCCGAGCCCCAGGTGCAGCCGGGTCCGCTCAAATTCAACAGCGGTGGGCAGCGCCCAGAGACGGCGTCGCAGGCCCAGCAGGCCCTGGCCCCGCGTTCCCTCGCGCAGCCAGGAACCCAGCCGCACCACCTGGATGCCGATGTCGGTGAGGATGCCGGTGATGTGCGTGGTGCGCACCACGGCGCCGGAGACGCGGGTGACGAGCGCGTTCTGGAGCCCCATGGCATAGGCCAGGCCCCACATGAGCGTCGGCTCGTGTGTACTGGGGTGGTACGACAGCCAGGCGCCGATGCCGCCCAGCGTGAGCGCCTCCAGCAGCAGCGCGGAGGAGTGGCGGCCCCGGGGGCGCCGTTGGGAGAGCTCCAGCAGCACCGACGCGGACACGGCGCCCACCACGAAGGACAGCAGGAGCTGCGCGGCCAGCCAGGCCAGGGCCACGTTGCCAGAGGCCAGGGACTCTCCCAGCGTGGCCATGGTTCCGGACATGTGCGACGTGTGCAGGCCCAGCGCCACGAAGCCCGTGGTGTTCACCAGGCCCGCCACGCCCGCGAGCAGCAGTGACAGCAGTGTGTAGGCTCGCCGGTTCCCGGGAGACGATTCCGATGAGAAGGGCATCGCAGTGCCCGAGGCTAACACCGGCCTCGGGCAGGGGCTCGCGGAACTAGCCCGGCGGCCAGCCCAGCGGGCGTCCGGCCAGCAGGTGCAGGTGGATGTGGAAGACCGTCTGGCCGGCGTGCACATGGGTGTTCATCACCACCCGGTAGCCGTCGCTCGGGTCCGCGTGCCCGCGCTCCTGGGCCACCTTGGCGGCCGCGGTGAAGAGGTGGCCCACCAGCTCGCGGTCCTCCGCCGTGATGTCGTTCACGGTGGGGATGTGCTTGCGGGGGATGAAGAGGACGTGGGTGGGGGCCTGGGGATTGATGTCCTCGAAGGCCACGCACACGTCGTCGCGGTAGACCACCTTGGCGGGGATGAGCCCGTCGCGAATCTTGCAGAAGAGACAGTCGGACATGTTTTCCGGCTTACCAGCGGCCGGAGCCCCACGGAATGGCTTCCGTGGCCTTCCGTTACCTGCCGGAACCCGCATTTTGCCTCCCGGTGGGGCGGCCGGGCCCCGGGTCTCCTACCCGGGCCCCCTCTCGTTGAGGGCCCAAGGAAGGCTGTCCCCCTCAAAGGGCCCCACCGGTGATATCCACGCCCTGACGATGAAATCCATCCGCATCTCCCAGCTCCTCGAGGACCGCGACTACGACATGCGGCTCAGTCTCGTCGCCGGCGGCGGCGGGCTGTCGCGCGTCGTGGTGTCCTCGCGCATCCAGAAGCCGGGGCTGGCGCTTGCGGGCTTCACCGAGCACCTGCATCCGCACCGCGTCCAGGTGTTCGGCAACACGGAGATTTCATACCTGGCCACGCTGCCGGAAGCGCGGCAGCGCGAGTCGCTGGCGCAGCTCTTCGGCGAGGAGGAGCTGGCGTGCGTGGTGGTGACCAAGGACCTGGACATTCCCCAGGCCCTCATCTCCGCGTGTGAAGGCGCGGGGCTGGCGTTGATGAAGACGCCGCTGCTCTCCAGTGAGTTCATCATGCGGGTGCAGACGTTCCTGGAAGAGGCCCTCACGGAGTCCAGCAGCCTGCACGGCGTGTTGATGGACGTGTTCGGCGTGGGCATCTTGCTGCTGGGCAAGAGCGGCATCGGCAAGAGCGAGATTGCCCTGGACCTGGTGATGCGGGCCCACCGCCTGGTCGCGGACGACATCGTGGACGTCACCCGCCGCAAGGGGGCCGTCTACGGCGCTGGCAACCCGGTCATCAAGCACCACATGGAGATTCGCGGCCTGGGCATCATCAACATCAAGGACCTGTTCGGCGTGGCCGCCATCCGCGAGCAGAAGAAAATCGAGCTGGTCATCGAGCTCCAGGAGTGGGACCCCCACCAGGAGTATGATCGGCTGGGCGTGGAGGACAGGCATCTGCAGATTGTGGGGGTGGACATCCCCTTGTCGGTGGTGCCCGTTCGTCCGGGCCGCAACATGGCGACCATCATCGAGGTCGCCGCGCGTAATCAGTTGCTAAAGCTACAGGGCCACCACTCGGCGAGAGAGTTCGCCGAGCGACTCAACCGGGCCATCGCCGAAGGGGCGATGCGCCGTACCCTGGGAGAAGAGGTCGAGTGACCGCCCCCGCGAAACAAATCGTCATCATCACCGGCATGTCCGGGTCCGGTAAGTCCACCGCCATCCGCGCGTTGGAGGACTCGGGCTTCTTCTGTATCGACAACCTGCCGGTGTTGCTCTTGCCCAAGCTCACGGAGCTGGCGGGCGGCGGTCACTTCGAGCGCATGGCGCTGGTGGTGGACGTCCGCGAAGGCGTCTTCCTCAAGGACGCGCCCCGCATCCTCGCCGAGGTCCGCCGCGCCGGGCACCAGGTGGAAGTGCTGTTCCTGGACGCCAGCGACGACAGCCTCATCCGCCGCTTCAGCGAGACGCGCCGCCGCCACCCCCTGGCGCCCAACGGCACTGTCGCCGAGGGCATCAAGGCGGAGCGCCAGGCGCTGCGTGACTTGCGCGAGCTGGCCGACCAGGTCATCGACTCGTCCACGCTGAACGTGCATGACCTGAAGCGCATGGTGCAGGCGCGCTTCAGTCCGGAGCCCGCCGCGGGCCCCAGCCTGTCCATCATGTCGTTCGGCTACCGCTACGGCGTGCCGCCCCAGGCGGACCTCGTCCTGGACGTGCGCTTCCTGCCCAATCCGTACTTCGTTCCGGAGATGAAGGGGCTCACGGGCAAGGTGCCGAAGGTGGCGGCCTACGTGCTGGAGCGTGAGGAGACGCAGCAGTTCCTCGAGAAGGTCGTGGACCTCTGCCGCTTCCTCTTCCCTCGCTACCAGAAGGAGGGGAAGGCTTACCTCACCGTGGCCCTGGGCTGCACCGGTGGCAAGCACCGCTCCGTCGCCATCGCCGCCGAGCTCACCCAGCGCCTGACGGACGACGACACCCGCGTCCAGCTCTGGGACCGGGACATCGAGAAGGAATAGCGCCGCCAAATTGCAATGTAATTGTGTTGCAGTTTGCTCCAGTTGAATGCTGGACAAGGACTCTGTCAGCTTTTGGAGAGGTGGGGATGAGTCCCCATCCTCTCCGTCCTGGAGTCCCGACATGCGAGTCTTCAAGTCCGCCGTCTGGTGTTGTGCCGCCGTGTCCCTGGCCGCTTGTGGCGCCCCCGAAGAGGCCCCCGAGCAGGCGGCGCTGGCGCAGCAGGAGGCCGCGCTGGTGACCGGCACCACGCAGGGCTGCACGTACACCATCTCCTCCGTGCCGGTGCCCGGCTCCATGCCTCCGAGCCTGGACATCGTCGTGACGCGCGCGGCGTCCGGCACGTGCGCCCATGGCGCGGGCAGCGTGACGCTGGGACGGTCCTACAACACCCCGTACCTCGCGCTCCTGGCCAACAGCTACGGCGTGGCCACGGCCTTCTCGTACAAGCCCACGCCCAGTGGCAGCTCGATGAATCGCTGTCAGGTGAATCACATCGACCCGGCGACGCTCAGCATGGTCCGCTCGCATGACATCGTCGTCATGTACGGGACGAACCATGTGAACTCCTGCGCGCTGGACCAGACGGACGGCGGCGCGACGCTGGTCGTCTACGGGACGAAGGGTGGCCCGCTGCCGGGTGAGGTCGGCAACCACGCCAACTACGTGGCCACGTATTACGATTTCTTCACCAGCACCACGCCGCCTGTCTATTACACCTACTGAGACAGGTTCCGGGCGCGCGCTTCAGCTCGACTCGCCCAGGCTGAGGCGCTTGCTGCCCACGCCGTTCCCGTCCGCGAAGGACGCCGTGCGCTCGCGGTTGAGGTGGGCCAGGGCGTCACGCTCCTTCTGTCCGCCCACGTCCGTGCGGTTCTCCAGCGCGAAGATGCCGCCGCTGCCGTGGTGCTCCTTGCCGGCCTGGACCGCGCTCTCCAAATCCCTGGCGGACACCCAGTACTCGCCATTGACGGGGTCCTTCACGCGGAACAGGTCGTCCGACGTGTCGGCCGTCCCGTTGCTGTTGACGCCATCGATGGTGACCCAGTGGAGCTGGCCCGGCCCGTTGCGCCGTTGCTCGGGCGCGAGCGCGCCATTGAGGATGGCATTGGCGTCCACGAGCGCCAGGCCGAACTGACCGGCCTTCATCACCTGGCTCATCGCCGCCGCGTCGAAGTCGGCGAAGCCGTCCGTGACTTCGATGCCCAGGCCCCCCAGCGCGGTCGCCATCTCCGTGGGCGTGGCGCCATCATCCAGGTTGACGTCCACCGGGGCGTGGACGGACCGGGCGCCGCTGACCTGCGACGCGCGCTCGCGGACCGTCTCTCGCTCCTGCTTCTCGCACAGCGTGCCCTTCGTCACGCTGCGGCTCGCCCGGCTCAGGAAGGCCAGCGTCGCCTCGCCGCAGCCCGTGTCCGAGTTCTGCGCGATGACGGACGCGGTGGGCGCCCAGCCCTTGTCGGCCTGCGCCTGCGCCGCTTCATTCTCGGGCGCCAGGTCTCGCAGGAAGGGAAGCTCGCTGGTCCCCGTGGCGTCCGGCACCGACAGCCGCGGCACGCCCTTGGCCGCGGGCTTCGTGTCCTGGAAGGTGTCCCGCTCCGGACGGGGCGTCGCCAGGGCGGAGCTGTTCACCGGCCTGGCGAGCGACGTCTCCAGGGGCGTCCTGGCGTCCTTCAACACGGCCGGCTGGATGGGCTTGGACAGGGCCTGCGGCGCTGAGTTGAACACGGTGGTGACAATCCTGGTCACGGCGGACCCTCCCGGACTTCCTTCGCCTGTTCGCATTATCGGCGGCATGTGTGTGTTGTTGCGCGTGAATCCTTCATGGGGGCAGAGAGTCGCTCGCTTCCCGGTACACTTGCGCCATGGCCAACACCGATGACCGGGGCTCGGGTGCTGATGATTCGCCAGAGCTGTCCACGCAGGTCGTGTCAGCGGATGCGCAGGGGACGCCGCATGCGGCGGAGCCTTCCTCCGCGCGCGATGCGTGTGGGGATTGGCGTTCGCGGAGCCCGCTGGGCCAGCGGGTGGGGCGCTTCATCCCGTTGAAGCTGCTGGGGCAGGGCGGCATGGGCGCGGTGTTCGCGGCCTATGACCCGGACTTGGACCGCAAGGTGGCGCTCAAGTTGTTGAGCGTGGAGGCCCGCTTCGCGGACGAGGAGGGCGGGCGTGCGCGGCTGCTGCGCGAGGCGCAGGCCATGGCGCGTGTCTCCCATCCCAATGTCATTCCCATCTACGAGGTGGGCACCTGGGACGCGCAGGTCTTCTTCACCATGGAGTGGGTGGCCGGTGGCACGCTGGCGGACTGGCGGCGGGAGAAGCCCCGTTCCTGGCGCGAGGTGCTGGAGAAGTACCTGCAAGCGGGACGCGGGTTGGAGGCCGCGCACGCGGCGGGGCTGGTGCACCGCGACTTCAAGCCCGCCAACGTGCTGGTGGGGCGTGACGGGCGCGTCTGCGTCACCGACTTCGGCCTGGCGCGTCCCGTGGACAACCTGCCTCTGGACGAACAGCCCACGCTGGCGCGCGTGCGCGACGCCTCGGAGACGTCGCGCCCGCTGCATGACCCGCTCACCGAAACGGGCGTCGTCCTGGGTACGCCGCCGTTCATGTCCCCCGAACAGTTCCGCGGCGAGTCCCTGGACGCGCGCTCGGACCAGTTCAGCTTCTGCGCGGCGCTGTACCGGGCGCTCTACAACCAGCGTCCCTTCGACCCCGACGAGCTCTCGCGGGCCGCGAAGGCGCTGAGGTCCGCACCCGCGAAGGTGACGGCGCCGTTGGAGCGCGCCGGGCGGGAGCCCTCGCCCATCCACGAGCCGCCGAGCGACGCCCGCGTCCCCGCCTGGGTGCGGCGCGCGGTGATGCGGGGGTTGTCACTGGAGCCAGCGGCGCGCTTCGACTCCATGGGGGCGTTGCTGGAGGCGCTGTCCCAGGAGCAGCAGCGCGCACGGGCGCGCAAGGCGGGAGGCATGGCCGCGGCCACGGTGGCACTGGTGGGTGCGGTGGGAGGCGCGCTGTGGTTTCAGTCCAGCGTCTGCGCGGGCGCGGAGGGGCTGCTGGCGGACAGCTGGGGGGCCGAGGCGAAGCAGCGACTGTCCTCGGCCTTCGCGGCCACGGGCAGCCCCCTTGCGGGGGACATGGCGGGCCGGGTGGGGCAGGTGTTGGATGCCTATGCCAGCAGTTGGGCGCGGCAGCACACCGACGCGTGCGAGGCCACGCGCCTGCACGAGGTGCAGCCGGAGGCGTTGTTCACCCAGCGCGTGGTGTGTCTGGAGCGGCGGCACAAGGATTTGCGTGCGCTGGTGGGCGCCCTGTCCCAGGTGGACAAGGCGGGCGTGGAGAAGGCGCTGGACGCGGCGTACGCGCTGCCTTCGCCCGAGGACTGCGCGGACGTGGAGGCCCTGGCGAGCCAGCAGCCCCGGCCCGCGGACCCGGCAATGCGCGCGGAGCTGGAGTCATTGGAAGGCGCGCTGTCGGAGGTGAAGGCGCTGGTGGACACCAGCCGCTATCCCCAGGCGCTGGCGGCGGCGAACGCGGTGGAGTCGCGGGTGTTGGCCGCGCGGTACGCGCCGCTGACGGCGGAGCTGCGCTTCCACCAGGGATGGCTCCAGGCCGTGCTGGGGGAGAAGGAGAAGGGCGCGGGGCTGCTGGAGCAGGCCGTCTATGACGCCACGTCGGGCCGGGCGGACCGGCTGGAGGTCTCCATTCTCAACAAGTTGCTCTACGTGGAAGGGGAGCGCGAGCGCTTCGAGCACGCCTCTCAATGGGCACGCCTGGGCAAGGCGACCCTCCAGCGGCTGGGCGGGGACGCGGTGCTGCGGGGCGACCTGCTGGTGAACGAGGCCAACCTCGCGTTGATGCGCGGTCAGACGGACGACGCCCGGGCCTTGCTGGAGGAAGCCAACACCTTGCTGGCGGACGCGCTGGTGCCGGGCCATCCGAAGCGCGCGCGGGTGACGTTCTCACTGGGGCGGGTGCTGCTGGAGGTGGGGGCCTTCCCGGAGGCCGTGCGGGTGATGGAGGAGGCGCTGCGCCAGACGGAGGCGGCGGTGGGGCCTCGGCACCTGGACGTGGCCCGGCGCCACCAGGGCCTGTCCATGGCGCTGCGCGAGCAGCGGGAGTTCGCGCGGGCCTTGGTGCATGCCCGGGCCTCCGTGGCGCTGCACCGCGAGCTGCTGGGCGACAGTCACCTGAAGCTGGCGGAGGCGCTCGACGAGGAGGGCATGAGCCTGCTCGCGCTGGGCCGCCATGAAGAGGCGCTGAAAGTCTATGAGGCGGCGCTGGCGGTGAAGCACGCCCAACTGGGGCCCGACGACGAGGACCTCCAGTACTCCTACGACGGCGTGGGGCAGGCCCTGCTGGGACTGGGGCGCACGCGCGAGGCGCTGGCGCCGCTGCGCAAGGCGGTGGCCTTCACGGGCGCGCAGGAGGACTCGCTGGGGGAGTCGGGCTTCGCGCTCGCGCGGGCGCTGTGGAAGGAAGGGCAGGGTGTGGAGGCGCGGACCGAGGCGGCGAAGGCGCGTGAGCGCTTCACGGCCTCGGGCCGGGCGCCCCAGGCCGAGGCGGTGCGGGCGTGGTTGGATGCGCTGCCTCCGGAGACGAAGGCGAAGCCCGCCCGTCCCCAGCAGCGGAGGCGCCGCTAGGGACGGGAGGCGCCGTGGCTCACGGCGTGGTGAAGAGGGAGCTGATGGTGTCCGCCGTGTGGAGGGGCAGCTTCTCGTAGATGGTGAAGGGCTCTCGCGTCACCTCCTGATGCGGGCTGTCCAGGGCCGTGACCCTCACCGAGTAGATGGCGTTGGGCGCCAGCGTTCCCACGGGCAGCCGGACCTCGGTGGCCGTGCCCGGCAGATAGAGGGCCGTCTGGGTCGACGCGCTGGTGTTGACGTGGCGAATCAGGCTCACCCGATAGGCGGTAGGCGCGCCGTTCGCGGGTGGCTTCCAGGTGATGATGGGGCTGGTGTTGCCCACCACGCGCTGGGACGTCGCCGGAATGCCGTCGATGGACAGCGCGCGCGGAGGCGTCAGCGCGGGCGTGATGGGGCTCGCCACCAGGTTCTCCACATAGTCCGACGTCAGGAGCGAGCCCGTCACGCTTCGCGTGATGGTGGTGTCGCCCGGCAGGGGCTCCAGGATGCGGTACTGATAGGTGGCGGTGCCCACGGGGCGCCACGACGAAGGGTAGGGGTTTCCATACGGCAACCGGTCCGCGATCGTGTGCGAGGTGCCAGGCGGGAGCAGGAGGCTGAAGAGCTCCCCCGAGTAGCCGACCCAGCCCTCCTGGGGGCTGTGGGCCGAGGGCTCGATGTAGAAGGTCGGCAGGCGCGCCGTCGCGGCGGGGTGGATTTCGGTGGCGACGGAGGCGTAGTTGCCCAGACGCCACTCGAAGGAGACGTCCGTCATGGGGACGTCCTGCATGGCGCCGATGATGACGAGCGGCGTCACCCCATCCGCGGTGAAGTTGAAGGCAGGCAGTTGCGCGCTGCGGACGAGGGCCGAGGCGACCAGGGGTTCACCGTTCGGAAGCGGTTTTCCGAAGACGTTCGTGAGTTGATTCACGTACAGCCGGTCCCCCTTCGCCGCCTCGAAGACGGGGAAGTTGCCCGACAGGCCGTAGGCCTGCGCGTCCTGCGCGTCCAGTTGCGTCTGGCCCGCGGCGACGTAGTCGTTGGTGTACACCTCCGCCGAGAGGTCGACCTGCCCGGAGACAATCTGCAGCCGGCTGCCGCCGCTGTACCCGACGGAATCCTGCCAGGGGGCGAGGTTCGTGAGGTTCAGGTACGCGGGCGTCATGGAGTGAGACGTCGCGACGGCGTCCTGACGTCCCAGATAATGACGGCCAATCTCCACATGCCGCTCGTCGGTGACGACATAGGCGCTCCCCGTCTTCAGGTAGTACTCCCCCTGGGGCACGCTGGGAAAGCGGTAGCCCTCCGACGAGGGCGCGCCGGTGTAGCGCGTGAAACCGGTCCGGGTGCGGACGAGCAGCTCGGGAGGATTGGAGGACAGGTCCTTGCTCCGGACCGCGACGCCTACGGAGGTGTAGAAGCGCTCGGTGTGGGTGATGATGACGTCGGTCGAGTCAACATCCTCCATTTCGCCGGGGGCAGGGTCTTCGCCAGTGGGCTGACCCGTCCAGGTCCCGTCCTCCCCTGGGATGCCGTTGGGTGACGCTGGTGGTGGATTGTCTTTGGGGTCGTTGGTGACATTCGGTCCATTGTCGGCACAGCCCGACAAGACAAGGCACATCGAGACACACGCCACTCCTAGGCGATACATGCGCATGAGTTCCCACGCTGAAAGGTGATGAGGGACAACTGGCGCGGGAGTCTCGGGGAAGTCAGGCGATGCCTGCAACTCAACGCAAGGAAGGTCCATCTTTCCGCCGGGGCTTCAATTCGAAACCCTGGCGGAAAGCGGACGTGCTCCGCAGGAGTCGCAGCCGTGGTTGCCCTTGAAGACGAGCACCTTGCCGCTGTCTGGATAGAACAGCACTGCCCAGGCCGCGTTGTCGTGGCAGTTGTAGCAGGGCACTTCGTACGTTGAAATCGAGGCCTGCACTTCGCTGCCGCCGGCAAAGGCATCCACCGCGGCCAGCAGTGGGTCTCCGTTCCGCCAGGGATTGAAGAACAGCACCTGCGACAAGCCGCTGCGGTGTTGAACGCCTGCTGCTCGTTTTCCCCGGCTGGCGGCCGGGTCACTGGCGAGGCCCGTCAGGGCCAGGGCCACGGGGAGGAGGCCCTGGCGCGTCATGCAGGTTTGCCGATGTGTTGGAGGGGGAAGAGGGTTCGGTCACGCAGCGCCGCCTGGAGCACCAGGGTGGCCGCGCCCACGGCGATGGCGCGGTCTCCCAGCGCGGAGGTGACGATGCGCGTCTCCGCCATGGAGGTGGACAGCGCCCGCTGGCGCACCGACGCGCGGAGCGGGTCCAGCAGCAGGTCTCCCACCGACGAGATTTCACCGCCGAGCACGACGATGGCTGGGTTGAGCAGGTTCAGCAGACCGGCCACGGCGATGCCCAGGTAGTGCCCGAGCCCGTCGATGACCTGACACGCGGCGGGTTCACCCGCCCGCGCGCCTTCCACCAGCTCGCGCACCGTGAGGGCGCGCTTGTCCTTGCGGCCCATCAGCTCCCGCGCGCGCTCCAGCAGGGCCGCGGACCCGATGAGCGTGACGAGGCAGCCGCGCAGGCCGCACACGCACTGCGGTCCGGAGGAGTCCACCGCCAGGTGGCTGATTTCGCCCGCGGTGCCGCCCGCGCCACGGTAGACGTCGCCGTGGATGATGTGGCCGGAGCCGATGCCCGTGGCCAGCTTGATGTACGCCAGGTCCTCGCCGTTGACGCCCGCGCCCCAGTAGCACTCCGACAGCGCGCCCAGGTTCGCATCGTTGTCCACGAACACCGGCAGGCCGAACGCGCTCCGCAGCGACTCCTGCACGTCGTAGTCGCGCCAGGCCGGCACCAGCAGCGGGGACAGCTTTCCGGGCGCGGACGGGTGGACGGGGCTGGGCACGGCGATGCCCATACCCGCCACGGAGCGGCGCGGTACGCGTTCGGCGTCCAGGACCTCCTGGACCAGCTCGCGCACCTTCTGGAGTGTGCCCTTGGGGTCCTCACGGACAGCATGGCTGGCGTGCCGGTACGCGCGCACCCGGCCGCGCAGGTCGGTGAGCGCGGCCGTCACGTGGGTGGCGCCCATCTCCACGCCGATGAGGCCGAACGCGTCATCGCAGAAGCCGATGAGGGTGGGGCGACGGCCGCCCCGGGACACCCCGGCGCCAATGCTGCGCACCAGGCCGGAGCGCTCCAGGTCCGCCACGATGGCGGAGACGGTCGACGGACTGAGCTCCGTCCGCCGGGCGATCTCCGCCCGGGAAATCTGACGCTCGCGCCAGATCATGTTGAGCAGCAGGCTACTGTTCTGCGCGCGCATGCCCGCCGCATCGACCGTCGTCACCGCCGTTCCCACTCGCATCGTCCTCTCGCTCCGTTCCGCCGCGAGGAGGGGGTGGGTGTCAGTGCCAGTGGAGGTCGTCGATGAAGAAGACGAGCGGAGTCGTCCTCCCATCGGCGGTCCATCCGAAGCCACCCACCACCTGTCCATCCCGGACGCGGCTGATGTCGATTGTGTACTGGGTCGGGGTGGTGGTGAGCGCCACGTTCGCTTCTTTCACCCCGAAACCGTCGGCGGCGTTCATTCCCACCACGAAGGAGACGATTTCGCCGCCCTCCGTGCCCCTGGCGTAGACGGACACGGTGTTGGCGCCGTCCGGGACGCGGAAGCCGGGTTGGTCTCCCCAGGTGCCTTCCGGGTACTGCCAGTACACTGTGACAGTCCATTCCCTGTGACGCATTGCTGTAAAGGCAGACGGCCCACCCTCCCGAGGGAAGGCGGGCCGTGGCGGACGTCAGCCTTGGGCGTGCTGTTATTCGTCGCTGACAGGGTCCAGCAGGTAACTGATGCGCACCATGAACTCGCGGGAGAAGACAGGCATGGGCGCGTGGCCGCCGTTGTAGGGCTGGGCGATGCGGAAGTTCGTGCCGGTCAGGTTGTAGACGCCCGCGCCAATCTCCAGTCCGCGCGTGCCCACGTCCTGCGCGCGCACGAAGAGGTTGAGCAGTAGCTGCGTGGGGAGCTCCTCTACCGCCGCGTTGCCCTCGTCATCCGGCACGTCCACGGCGTAGCGCTTGCCCACGAGGACGGCGGTGGGGCTGACGGTGAACCAGGGCAGCACCTTGATGCTGCCGGTGAGCGCGGCCTTGTGAGTGGGCATGCCCGTGAAGGCGTTGGGCTGTCCGGGCACCTGGTAGTCCTCCACGTCATTGCGGCCTGACGGCGTGTAGAACGAATAGTTGAGGGCGGCGCGGCCCCAGCTTCCGCGCACGTGGTAGTCCAGCTCGACGCCGCGGCTGCCCAGGCGTCCGAGGTTCCGGTAGGCCTCCGTGTTCGTCACCGCGTCGTATGAATAGATGATGGGGTCCGCCACGCCCATGTCGAAGGCGTTGGCGCTCAGCGCGTGGCCTTCTCCCATGCGCAGCGTGCCCTCCAACTCGAGCACGGTGGTGCGCTCGGGCCGGACGTCGGCGCCCAGGCTGATGTTCTCGATGCTCGGCGCGCGGAAGGCGCGGCTGAACAAGGCCTTGCCGCTGAACGGCCCGAAGCTGCGCAGCAGCACCAGCCGCGGCACGAAGGACTCACCGAAGGCGCTGTGGTTCTCCACGCGCGCGCCAGCCACCACGTTGACGAACGGATTGACGGAGAAGGCCTCCACGAAGCCCGCCAGATTCACGTAGGAGACGCTGTCGGCCTCCTCGGGGCCGAAGCCCGTCTGGAGGCCCACGCCCACCGGGCCGTTGACCCACCCCTGGTCGGACGTCACATCCACGCCGCCGGTGAGTTGCAGCCAGTCCAGCGCCGCCCAGCGCGCCAGCGTCCGCCCTCGCAGGCGCAGCACCTGCTTGTCGTAGAAGAAGGGCGAATCCTGGTCCGAGTCACTGAAGGGCTTGGAGAAGGTGAGGTTGAGGCGGGGGATGATTTCCACCCGCTCGTCCGGGCGGAACCTGTCGCTCAGCTCCGCGTGGAGGGACTCGAAGTCGGTGGGCGCGGGCGCTTCCAACACCTCGTCGAAGGCGACAATGGCGGAGGTGCCATAGCGCTGGTACAGCACGCTGAGCTGCAGGTCCTTGTAGCCCACGCCCGCCTGCACCATCGTCGGGTCCAGCCGCGAGTTGCCGCCCAGCTGCGCGGAGTTGCCGAAGAAGTCCTGGAAGACGCCGCTGCTGCGCTGGGCCTGCGACAGTCCGGCGGACGCGAAGATGCTCAGGCCCGGCGCGGACTCGAAGACCTTGCGGCCGGAGACGGTGAGCCCCCGCCGGCCGTTCACGCTGCCCATCTGCCCGTACATGCCGGACACCATCAGGTCCGTGCTGCCCTGGACGCCGCGCGTGACGACGTTGATGACGGCGAGCTCCGCGTTGCCGCCGTAGATGACGGAGCCGGGGCCGCGCACCACTTCGATGCGTTCGATGAGCTCGATGGGGAACTCGTTGCCCAACTGCATCGTGGAGTAGAGCTGCTCGTTCATCTCCTTGCCGTCCACGACGAGCAGCACCTTGCCCTCGTAGCCCCACAGGCCGCGGAAGCCGGGGCCGACCGCGCCCTGGGTGTCTACGCCGAAGAAGAAGCCCGGAATCTGCAGCAGCAGGTCCATCAAGTCGCGGGCGCCGGAGTTGCGAATCTCCTCCGCGTTCATCGCCGTGACGACGGCGGGGGATTCCTGGAGCCGGGTGACGGCGAAGGAGGCCACCTGGCTGTGAACCTCCGGCTCCTCGTCACCCAGGCTCCCCGCGTCGGTGTCCTGGGCGAGCGCGGGACTGGCGCACAGGAGGAGCAGGGCTCCGATGGAAGGTTCGGACCACCTACGGCAGCGGCGCATATCGACCTCGATGCGGAAAGGGAGCGCGGCTCGCCGCGCGAACGGCCTTCAGGTCAGCGGATGCGGACGGCGGTGCTCTGGTCCGCCACGACGTCGACGGTCAGCTTCCGCTTCACCACGCCATTGACGCGGACCTCCACGCGCGCGGGCCCCGCGGGAAGTCCCTGGGCGACGAGCGGCGGGAAGCCATACGGCCGGTTGTTGATCCACACCTCGCCGTAGAGGCCGGGAGACGTCACATCCAGGCGGCCCTTGCCCGTCGCCGTGGGAGCGGCGGTGGCCACGGACGGCTCGGCGGTGGGAGGCGACTCGGCGCGCGCCGCGGTGGCAGCGGGACTGGTGGGCGCGGGCGTGGCGGCGGGAGGCGGCGCCTCCACGGAGGCCGGTGCGGTCGCCGTGGGCCTTGGCGCGGGAGCGAGCTCGGCGGTGAGGTCGCGGTTGAGGGAGCGCACGTCGTCCTCGCCCAACTGCACCGTCTCCTCGGCCAGCGTGCGCTCACCCTGCGCGAGCGCCACGCGGTACGTTCCCGCGCGCAGCGGCAGCCGCGCCGGCGTGAGGTCCATGGGCTTGCCGTCCACCCGCACCATCAGCCCGGGGGGCGTGGACGTCACCAGCAGCAACCCGCCGCGTGTCTCGTCCGTGGAAGCGGACTCCTGGCGAGGCTGCGCCCGGGCTGTGCCGCGCGCCGGGCGTGTGCGCTGGACGGAGCGGGCGGGAGCCGGCGTGGGCTCGCGTTGGGCGCGGGCCTGCTCGCCTTGCTGACGCGCCTGCTCTCGCGTTCGCAATTCGGCCGCGATGCGGAGCAGCTCCACGAGGTCGCCCTGGTCGTCCTTGCGCAACCGCAGCGCCTCTGTGAAGTCGGAGACGGCCGCGTCGTAGTCGCGGTCCTCCAGCGCGGCCAGTCCCGCGGCGCGACGGGCCCGGGCCAGGCCGTCGTTCGGGTCCTCTCGCGGAGGTGCCTCGGGCGTGGTGGGCGGCGCGGCGGGCGGCGTGTGGGTGATGGCGCCCGGCGTGGCCTGGGGGGCGCTGTCGCGCCGGCTTCGCACCACGCGGTAGGCCACCGCGTTGGCGGCGAGCGTGCCCAGGATGATGACGGCAATCCACGTCTTCTGTTTCATCAGGGTCTCGTTGCCGCGCCGTCAGCGCCGGGCGGCAGCCGCTCAAGGGGCCAGTAACCAGAACAGCGCTGTGCCCAGGGCCGCGCAGCCCGCGGCCAGGGCGATTCCCCACGGAAAGCCTTGGGCGCCCGTGTCGAGCGGCACCTCCACGGCGCCATGCGCCCGCGTTGCGGCGGAGGTGCTGCTCAGCTCTCGCTTGGGCTCGGCGCTGGGGGCGGGCGTCCGGCCCGTGGCGGAGTTGCTGCCATGGGAGGTGCTGGAGGCGGGCAGCGCGGTGGGCGGCTGGCCCGTGATGCTGGGGGGAAACAGCTCGGCGACGAGCGCCGCCATCTCATGCGTTCCCGACGCCCACTGCTGGGCGGCGCGGAAGCGCTCCAGGTCGTCACGCAGCTCCCGGGCGCTCTGGTATCGCGCGGAGGGGTCCTTCTGCAGCAGGCGGAGGATGATGCGCTCCAGCTCCGCGGGGAAGTCGGGCGTCCCCTCCGACGGCGGCGGCACGTTCGCCTGGGACGCGGCCATGATGGTGGCCTCCAGCGTGTCGCGCTTGAACAGGCGGCGCCCGGTGGCTGCCTCGTAGAGGACGATGCCCAGCGAATACAGGTCGGAGCGGTGGTCCAGCTCCTGGCTGGTGATCTGCTCCGGGGACATGTACGGGTACTTGCCCTTCACCACCCCGGCGACGGTGCGCTCCGCGTTGACGGCGCTCTTCACGATGCCGAAGTCCGCCAGCTTGATGATGCCGTCGCGCGACACCAGCACGTTGCCCGGCGTGACGTCGCGGTGCACCAGCATGAGGGGCGTTCCATCCGGCAGCGTCTTCGCGTGCGCGTACGCGAGCGCGTCCGCCACCGCGAGCCCCACGTCCACCGCCACGCGAGTCCCCACCACCCGGCCGCTCCGGAGGGCCTGTCGCAGCAGCCGGTCCAACGAGTGGCCCTGAATCCACTCCATGGCCAGGTAGTACTGGCCGTCCACCCGCCCGAAGTCGAAGACCTGCACGATGTTCGGGTGCGTCAGCAGCGCGGCGACCTTCGCCTCGTCCGCGAACATGCGGCTGAACGACTCCAGGCTGGCGTACTCCGGCAGGACGCGCTTGATGACGCAGGACTTGGAGAACCCGTCGGGGCCGTCGATGGAGGCCAGATAGAGCTGGGCCATCCCGCCGGTCGCCAGCTGCTGGACAAGCCTGTACTTGCCGAAAGAGCTGTCCTCGTTGTCCAACGTCGTCCCCAGGTATTTGCTGGAAAACGAGGAAGATATTGTTAGTGCCCCTACCCCACAAGTTTCCAGCCAGGTGGCAACTCTGTTGCAACCGCGGGGCTGGAGGCGGCGTGGGCTCAGCGGCGCTTGGGCCGGGACTTCTTGGCGGCTGTCTTCTTCCGGCGGGGCTTGCGCGGCGGCTTCGTCACCTCGGCGAAGCGCGCGCCCGCGATGCCGGCATGCTCCAGGGCCTCCTTGATGCCCTCGGACACGATGAGGCTCACCGGCCAGCCCCAGGTGCGGAACACCCGGGCGCCGTTCGTCTTCGTGGGATCGACCCGGAGTCCGCGGACGTTGCGGTAGTGCCCTACGCGCTCGGGGAGTCCGTCCTCGGCGGTGTAGTGGATGACCTCCTCGCAGGCCCGGTCGTCGATGCAGCGCACCAGCCGGGTGGCGACGAGAATGAAGTGGGGCTCGTCGCGGTCCTCCACCTCCACAGGCAGCAGCTGCACGTCATCGGGGGCCAGCTCCCGGAAGACAGAGGCCACCCGCGCGGAGACGACGGGGGTGAGCCCCGCGCCCGCGAGCGAGAAGTCCAGCGGCAGTCCGGGCGGCGTCACCGCCAGGCGCAGCTTGCCCACGCTCCGCACCCGGGCGCCGGAGGTGAAGAGCCAGACGGAGTCCAGCTTCCGGCGGACATCCACCGCCACCGGGTCGCTCAGCTCGGGCCGGCCGGGAATGCGGAAGTCGTCGTGGAGGTCGAAGTAGCGCGTCAGCCGGGAGGTGCGTGGCGGTGAGCGGCGCGCGGCCGGCTTCTTCGTCCGGGGCCGCCCGTCAGCGGCCACGTCTGAGAGGAGCATCTGCCGGGGGGCACCCGGCGTGGGGCCGGGGCCTCTTATCGGGGAGCGTCGCGTCAGGACGCGGAGCGCCTCGGTGAGCCGCCTGAACATTCGCCAATGTTACTTCCCCTGCCCGCGTCATGGGGGAGGAAGAAGCGGCGGACCGGGCTCCTGCCGCCTTCCTGCCCGCCCGCGGTCCTGCGGCTACCAGGTGGTGTGCAGCGAGTAGCTCGCGGCCCGGGTGTCCAGGCTGAGGAAGGAGAACTGCCCCTCCGAGCACGTGCCGCTGTTGAGGAACAGCTTGCTGCCGTGCTCCACCCGCAGGCCCAGGTGGGTGTGGCCGGTGACGACGACGTCCGCGTGATGCGCGTTGGCCCGCTCCATGGCCCAGCGCTGGAAGGTGCACCGCGCCGGGTCCGGCAGCGCGTTGGTGATTTTCAAGTCCAGCGCCTGGAACCAGCGGAACATCGCCCGCATCCGCATCCGCCGCAGCCACGCCCCGGCCCACACCGCCGCCTCCGACAGCAGGCGCGCCTTGCGAATCATCCAGTCGTGGTGGTGTCCGTGGGTGAACAGCATCCGCACGCCGTCCGCCTCCAGAATCATCTGGTCGGGCGCCCCCAGCACGGTGCCCGCCACCAGGTCGTGGTTGCCGTGGATGTAGTGGTAGCGCGGCAGCTCGAAGCGCCGGACGATTTCCGGGTGCGCCGCGCGGGCCGCTAGCAGCTCGGCCACCTTCCGCCCCGGCGTGCGCGGGGTGAGCGTTTCGAAGATGTCCCCGAGCAGCACGATGCGCTCGAAGTTGCCTTCCAAGAAACGGAGGAACCGCAGGAAGCCGGAGTCGTCGTGCCCGAAGTGGTCGGCGGCATCACGCCGCCCGAGATGTAGGTCCGAAATCACCGCGATCCGCATGCGCTCTCCCAAAGTGCCCTGGAAAGGTAGGGACTGCGTGCGGCAGCGGAATGGTCGGCGCGCGAAAATCTCGCTGCAACCGGATGCCATTCGTGTGTCGCCACGATGCACCTTTCCTCTTGGCCCGGCATCACTGGAGCCAGATCCGGGGCTCCCGCCACCCTGCGCACGACCGGCGCATTCGTCCATGAGACCTGTGTGCTTTGTGTCGCGGCGCGGATGAACCGCGTTTCGGCACCGGACATCCGCGGGCCCGCATCTCGCGCTTCCGCACATTGACTTGAATTCGTGTCCATTTGACACTAACTATGTGTCCTAGAGACACGAAGTGGGGCGGAGGGCCCATGGTCATCGGCTACATGAAGGCGGCACCGACGACGTACGTGATGCAGTTCAAGGCGGGAAAGGTGGTCCGGGAGGGGGCGGGGCTCTCGTTCTTCTACTGGAAGCCGTCGGCGACGCTGGTGTCGGTGCCGCTGTCCAGCGCGGACGTGCCCTTCGTCTTCAACGAAGTCACACGGGACTTCCAGGCGGTGACGCTGCAAGGGCAGCTCACGTGGCGCGTCACCGACCCGCGCCGGCTTGCATCGTTGCTGGACTACTCCTTGGCCCCCACGGGGCGCTACCACTCGGACGACCCGGAGAAGCTCGAGGAGCGGCTGGTGCAGGTGGCGCAGGTGCGGGCGCGCTCGGTGGTGCAGGGGCTGACGCTGCGCGAGGTGCTGGTGCGCTCGGACGCCATCGAGCAGCAGGTGCTCGCGGCCCTGGCCGTGGCGGAGCCGGTGAAGGCGCTGGGCGTGGAGGTCATGGCCTTCTCGCTGCTGTCGGTGAAGCCGGCGCCGGAGATGGCGCGGGCGCTGGAGGCCGAGGCGCGCGAGGCGCTGCAACGCAACGCGGATGAGGCCATTTACGCGCGCCGCAACGCCGCGGTGGAGCAGGAGCGGCGCATCAAGGAGAGCGAGCTGGCCACGGAGCTGGCGGTGGAGGCGCGGCAGCGGCAGATTCGCGAGGCGAAGATGGCCGCGGACATCGCCGTGGAGGAGCAGCGCGCCGAGCTGATGAC
The DNA here is from genome assembly GCF_006547355.1 of Myxococcus sp. AB036A. Taxonomy (NCBI): domain Bacteria; kingdom Pseudomonadati; phylum Myxococcota; class Myxococcia; order Myxococcales; family Myxococcaceae; genus Myxococcus; species Myxococcus sp. AB036A. The sequence goes on from NZ_VHLC01000063.1 coordinate 40,110, forward strand.
GCGCTGGAGCGACAACGAGCGCCAGGCCGCGGACGCCCGCGCGTACGCGCTGGAGAAGACGCTGGCCCCCGTGCGTGGGGTGGATTGGAAGACGCTGATGGCCACGTCGGCCAGTGGCGGGGACCCGGCGCTCAACATCGCCCTGGCCTTCCGGGAGATGGCGGAGAACGCGCAGCGCATCGGCGAGCTGAACGTGTCGCCGGACCTCCTGCAGTCGCTGGTGGGCGCGGCGGGCCGCGAGCGCTGAAGCCGGGGAGGGGACCATGTACGAGAAAATCGTGCTCGTCACCCGCCGCACGCGCATGGCGGGCCTGGTGGAGCGCTTCAACACCAAGAAGCAGGCGAAGTTCTACGTGGAGCACGCGGGGCAGGACTTCGATGAGTTCACCCGCGAGGACGAAACGTACCGGTGCAACGTGGACGCGCTGCGGGAGTCGCTGTCCTTCGGGCTGCCGGTGCAGCAGGTGGACCGGAACCTGGTGCCCACCTTCCTCTTCACCGGCAAGGAGGTGGTGGTCGTCGCGGGGCAGGATGGGCTGGTGGCGAACGTGGCGAAGTACGTGGGGGAGCAGCCGCTGGTGGGCGTGAATCCGGACCCGGAGCGCTTCGACGGCGTGCTGTTGCCCCATTCGGTTTCGGGGGCGCGCGGGGCGGTGCGGCGCGTGTTGGAGGGCAAGGCGGCCTTCAAGCGCGTGACGTTGGCGGAGGCGCGGCTGGATGATGGGCAGCGGCTGCTGGCCTTCAATGACTTGTTCATCGGGGCGCGCTCCCACGTGTCCGCGCGCTACCGGCTGCGCACCGGGGACCAGGAGGAGTCCCAGTCCTCCAGCGGCGTGGTGGTGTCCACGGGCGCGGGCGCCACCGGGTGGTTGTCCTCCATCTTCAACCTGGCGCGAGGCGTGACGGCCCACGCGGGTGGCGTGCCGTGCGCGCCCGTGCGCCTGGGCTGGGAGGACCCGCAGCTGATTTTCGTGGTGCGCGAACCCTTCGCCAGCCGTCACTCGGGCGCCAGCCTGGTGATGGGCGACGTGACGGAGGAGCGCGAGCTGGTGCTGGAGTCGCGAATGGCGTCGGAGGGCGTCATCTTCAGCGACGGCGTGGAGGAGGATTTCCTCCGCTTCGGCGCGGGTGCCACCGCGCGCATCCGCCCCGCGCGGCAGCGTGCCATGTTGGTGGCGGGCTGACGGCGCGCCACCCCGCGCGGAAGCACGGTCCGCGCGAGGCTCGCGTCCTGGCCGTCAGGGCGTGACGGTGACCTCCACCGCGGGGCATGGCACTTCCGCCGGGCGGAATCCGCCATTCGGAGCGGGCACCGGTTCGCCTTCCCGGGCGACGTCCATCAGCGGGCCTCGGAACGCGATGCGGTACGTTCCCGGCGCCTGCAAGTCATAGAAGCGAGCGATGTCCACCTTGCCTTCCACCGACGTGCCGGGGGAGAGGGCGACGTAGCTGTCGGCCGTGGGCGGCCCGCGCTTCGCCATGGGCCCCCGGTACTCGAGCGAGTCACCGTCACGGGACACGTCGAAGATGTTGTTGCGTACGCCCTCCAGCGGCGTGTGCCAGCCGAGCACGCGCAGGGATTGCGCCGTGGGATTGCTGAGCTCGAACACCAGCTCCACGGGTTCGCCCGCGCTCACCCGCGCCGGGCCGCTCAGCGTGCACGTCAAGGTCGTTGCCATGGCTTGGGTCTCCTGAGCCGCTTCAGCGGATGGCGCGACGACGTCCTGCCGCGCCGCGCACGCGCTGCCCAGCATTCCCAGGGACAGCGCTGCGACGCCCCACCGCCTACCGGAAGAGTTGAACATGGGCCCACGATAACGCGCCTGGAACGCGCGCAGCCCGGTGTTCTGCGTGCCGAAGCCGTGGCCGTCCTTCGCGGCGCAATCCCTGCGCACGGAAGCGGTGTGCCGCCACGTCACGCGGGGTGGGCATAGGTGACGAGCAGCATCACCACGCCCACCACCTTCAGGGCTATCAACAGGCCCATGTTGAGCACCACTTCGTCGAAAAAGTTCTCATCGGGGAACATCATGACGGCGCTCCTTCCGCCTCGCGTGAATCGCGAGACAGAAAGGCATTGAGCAAGGCCTGGGCCAACGCGCGTCCTCGCACGGCGGAGACGTGCTTCCTGTGTCCATCCCTCTGGGAGCGCTGGCGTTTTCGCCCAAGTGAAATGACGTGGTGACCCACGCGGTCAGCCGCGTCCGTCCGCGCATGGGATTCACGCGTGCGGTGCTGGCACCCGTACGAAGCGTATCGGAACGCCGTGCGGGCCCCCTAGGATGCGGGCCATGCGAACGCTCATCTCCTCCCTTGTCTGCCTGCTGATGTCGGCGTGTGCCCATGCGCCGGCCTCCGCTCCCGAATCCGCGCCGCCCGCCGAGGCCCCCGCGGCCACGCCGCCCGCTGAAGCCCCGGCGACCCCCACGCCCGTCGCGGGGCTGCCCCACATGGAGCCGCCCGCCGCGCCGATGCCCGGCTGGGTGCAGGTGCGCAAGGCGGATGCGTTGTCGCGGGAAGAGAAGTTCGCGGAAGCGCTGGCGCTCTATGAAGAGGCCCTGGACGCGGGGAATCGGGACCCGTACGCCGCGTACTCCGCGGCGTGTTCGGCGGCCCGGCTCGGACGGAAGGACGTCGCGCTGCGCAGGTTGGCCCAGTCCGTGGACCTGGGCTTCCGGGACGTGGGGTGGTTGTTGCAGGACTCGGACCTGGAGCCGCTGCGCGAGGAGCTGGTGTACCTCGCGCAGGTGGAGCGCATCACCACGCTCCCGGACCCCCATCCCACCTCGAGTTCAGAGCTGAAGACGCTCTTCGTGGAGGACCAGATGGACCGTCAGAGGCCGCTCGAAGGGGCGGACGCGTGGAAGCGGGTCGCCGAGCGGGATGCGCAGCGGCGCGAGCGCGTGAAGGCCATGCTGGCCGAAGGCGCGTTGAAGGAAGGCGCGGACTTCCTGTCCGCGGGGTTCATCTTCCAGCACGGCAACACGCCGGAGGACTACGCCATGGCAAGGCAGATGGGAGCGGAGGCCGCGAAGCGAGGTCACCCGCGCGGCCTGTGGCTGGCCGCGGCGGCCTGGGACCGCTGGCTGATGAACGCCAACCTTCCGCAGCGCTTCGGCACCCAGTACCGCATCAACCCGGAATCGAAGGAGATGACGCTCCACCCGGTGGACCCCAACGTCACGGACGAGGAGCGCGCGCGCTGGGGCTTCCCGCCGCTCGCGGAGATTCCGACCGTCCTGCAGCGCTAGCCGCAGCGGTGCTCCGGGACGCTGGGGCCCGGAGCCACCTCGCGTACCCCTCCGCTCGCTACTTCGCGGCGGAGGCCGGCGCGCCACCTTCCTGCGCCAGCGCGCGCACCAGTTCGAGCGCGCGCCGTACGTGCTCGCTGACGCGAATCTGCGACTCGAAGCTGTCGCGGACGATGCCCGACCGGTCCACTACGAAGGTCACCCGTCCGGGCAGCAGGCCCAGGAACGACGAGGACACGCCGAAGGCCTCACGCGCCTCGCCGCGCGCGTCGCTGAGCAGCTTGAAGGGCAGCCGGTGCTTCGCCGCGAAGCCCTCGTGCGAGCCCACCGAATCACCGCTGATGCCCACCACCTCCGCGCCCGCGGCGACGAAGTCCTCGTACTGGTCCCTCAGTCCACAGGCCTGCGCCGTGCAACCGGGCGAGTCGTCCTTCGGATAGAAGTAGACGACCAATACCTTCTGACCCACCAGGTCTCGCAGCCGCACCGACTGCCCACCCGCGCCGGTGAGGGTGATGTCCGGTACCGCATCGCCTTGCTTCAGCAGCTTCGTCTTGGCCATGACGTCCTCGCGTCGCCCCGGAGTCTGGCCGGTGCGTTCAACGCCGGCCTCATCCCATCTGGCCCGCCGCATCCCCACAAGTAATCCGCCGTGCCGAAAACGGGCGTCAAAGACGACCTCTGGATGCCTGCTTGCCTCTCGGGCGGTTGATACGGCGCCTAATGATGGGCGTCCTTCTCGACGCACCCTGGAAGTCGCCAGCGCATCTCATAGAGTGTGGGGAAGCGGTGTCGCTCCCCCGTCCGGCAGGCGACAGCCCTGTGCGCGGCCGGACCCGAAATTTCGGGCACCATCGCTGGGGTCGTCTTAGCTTTCGAGGCGGGAAGAGACAGCTTAGGTCAGAGGTCAGGGCGGAAACTTTCGCCGGAGTTGCGCGCCGCACGGTTCAGGCGTAGGACGCAGCTTCGGGGGGTTGGTCAGGAGCGGACATGGTCGGCCTCGTCGTCGCAGCGCACGGACGTCTGGCGGAGGAGCTGGTCTCCACCGCGGAGCAGATCGTGGGAGAGCTTCCCGCGGTGGCAGCCTGTAACATCGAGCCTGGAACTCCTGTCGAGGACATCCGGGCGAAGATGAAGCAAGCGATCGCCCGCGTGGATGAGGGTGCGGGTGTCATCATCCTGGCCGACCTCTTCGGAGGTACGCCCTGTAAGGAGTCGCTGATGATGTGTCAGCGAATGAATGTGGAGGTCCTTGCTGGCGTCAACCTGCCCATGCTGCTGAAGGCGAACTCGCTCCGTTCGGAGCAGTTGTCGCTACCGGAGATGGCCAACCAGCTGGCTTCGCACGGCCAGCGCAACATCACCTGCGCATCCGCCCTGCTTCGCGAGGCACAGCAGCCGCGAACTTGACGGACCCGCGCGGGTCGGCGATTCGAGACTGCCGTGATCACCCTGGTCCGCGTCGACAACCGCCTCATCCATGGTCAGGTCGTCGAGGCCTGGCTCCCGTTCCTCAAAGTCTCCCGGGTGGTCGTGGCGGATGACGAGGCGGCTTCCAGTCCTCTCATCCGCGCCGCCATGGCCCTGGCCGTCCAGAGCGCCATCGAGGTGCAGATTCTGCCCCTATCCCAGGTGGACTTCGCCGCCCTGTCCAAGGACGGTGTGCGCACCCTGGTGTTGCTGAGGGATGTCGCCTCGGTGCCCTTCGCGCATGCGCACGGGCTGGCCATGGATGAGCTGAATCTGGGCAACGTACACTTCGGCACCGGCCGCAGGCAGGTCTCCCCGTCCGTCTTCCTGGCGGAGGCCGAGCTGACGACGCTCCAGCAACTGGCCGACCAGGGCGTCCGGGTGACGGCCCGCGCGGTGCCCGCCGAGAAGCCCGTGGACCTGCCGGACCTCCGCGAGCGGTGGGCGAAGGCCGGGTGAGCGCGTGAGCGTCGTCTGGACCCAGGTGGCGCTTGCGGGACTGTGGGGCGGACTGGTGGCATTGGAACGCAAGGCGTTCCTCCAGGCCATGATGTCCCGGCCCCTGGTCGCAGCCACGGTCATGGGCGCACTGCTCGATGACGTGGCATCGGGTCTGGCCATCGGCATGCTCCTGGAGTTGTTCTTCCTGGGCACCGCCAACCTGGGCGCCGCGCTGCCGGAGAACGACACCCTGGCGGCCACCGGCACCAGCGCCGCCGCGGCCACGTTGTCCGCGGCCACGGGCGCGGGCTCCACGCCGGCCATCTGGTCGCTCGCCGTGCTGCTCTTCATCGGCCTGGGACGCGTGGGCCGCAAGGGTGACCGGCTGCTGGAGGGCTACACGGCGCGGCTGGCCCGGGTGGCGCTGGCCTCCGCGGAGGCGGGGAACATCACCCGCGCCATGCGGCAGAACCTGTGGGGCATGTGGCCCCACTTCGCCGTGTACGGCACGCTCACCGCGCTCTGCGCGCTGCTGGGCTTCTTCATCGAACCGTTGCTCCAGGCGCTGCCCCCCGTGGTGGTGCGCGGGCTGGCGTGGGCCTGGCCGGCCATGGCGTCCGTGGCGGCAGCCATCGCGGCGCAGGGCAGCCACGCGCGGCGCGCGCCGCTCTTCGCGGGGCTGGGCGCGGCGGTGGTGACGGCGTCCGTCGTGTGCGTCATCCTCCTGGAGGGCCGATGAGCGCGCCCCCGGCCGCGCTGCCCTTCGGCGTGCTGCTGCGCGTCTTCCTACGCTCGCTCTTCCTCCAGGCGTCGTGGAACCCCAAGGGCATGCAGAACCTGGGGCTGGCCTACGCCGTCTATCCCGCGCTGGAGGCGCTGTACCCCCAGGGGCCCGCGCGCGAGGAGGCGGTGCGCCGGCATCTCGTCTTCTTCAACACGCACCCCTACGTCGCGGCGGCGATTGTCGGCGGCGTCATCAACCACGAGGAGCGCATTGCCCGGGGGGAGGAGACGCCGGACAAGGTGGTGGCCTTCAAGGCCGCGCTCATGGGGCCCCTGGCCGCGCTGGGGGACGGCTTCTTCTGGCTGTCCCTCAAGCCCGCGACGGGGGCGGTGAGCGCCGCGCTGGTGCCGCTGCTGGGCGTGTGGGCGGTGCCGCTGTTCCTGGCGCTCTACAATCTGGTGCACCTGCTGCTGCGGGTGCGCCTGTACTGGCTGGGCCTGACGCTGGGCGACAGGCTGGTGGAAGCAGTGGCTCGCGCCAACCTCCCCGCTCGGGGGGCCCGGCTGCGGGCGGTGGCGGCGGCGAGCGCGGGCGGTGTGGCCGCCTGGCTCGCGGTGTCATTCGGGGCCAACGCGGGTGGGCTGTATGCGCCCCTGCTGGCGGCCGGATGCCTGGCCCTGGGGGTGGCGTCCTACGTGCTGGTCAGCCGTCGGGTGCCGAACTACGTGGTGCTCTATGTCGCGGCGGGCCTGGCCTGCGTGGCGGGAGCATTCCTCTAAGGAGAGTAGGAGTCGCGATGGCAAGCGTGGTCGAAGGGACATACGAGATCATCAACGCGCTGGGGCTGCACGCCCGGGCCGCGGCGCAGATGGTCAAGGTGGCCAACCGGTTCAAGAGCGAGGTCACCATCGAAGCCCAGGGACAGCGGGCCAATGCCAAATCCATCATGGGCGTGCTGATGCTCGCCGCCGCCCAGGGCACCCAGGTGAAGCTCACCTGCAAGGGCGACGACGCGGATGCCTGTCTCCAGGAGCTGGCGAAGCTCATTGGTGACCGTTTCGGCGAGGCGCAGTGAAGGGTTGGTCGGAAAACGCGGTAGACGAACAGGATTGGAAGGAACCGTGAGCAGCCAGGCCACCCCCACTCTGAGGTTGTTGGGCATCGGCGCCTCTCCCGGCGTGGCGGTGGGGCACGCCTTCATCCTGGACCGCAAACGCATTCGCACGCCCAAGCTGCGGCTGGCGGAGGCGGAGGTCGAGCCCGAGCGGATGCGGATGAAGACAGCCATTGACCTGTCCGACCGCCAGCTCGCCGAGCTGAAGGAACAGATTACGCGCACCGAGGGCAGCGACCACGCCCTCATCCTCGAGGCGCACCGGTTGATGCTCCACGACCCCATGCTCGTGGACGAGGTGAACCGGCTCATCATCGAGGACCGCATCAACGCCGAGTGGGCCGTCCGGCGCGTGGCGCGCAAAATCAAGCACCTGTTCGACAACATCCCCGACGAGTACTTCCGCGAGCGCCGCTCGGACGTGGACTACGTCGCCGACCGAATCATCCGCAACCTGATGGGGCAGGTGGTGGATGAGGAAGTGGAGGTCCCCGCGGAGGCCATCGTCGTCGCGCACGACTTGTCTCCGGCGGACGCGGCGCTGATGGCGCGCAGCGGCCGGGTGGGGGGCTTCGTGACGGACCTGGGCGGCCAGACGAGCCACACCGCCATTGTCGCCCGCGCGCGGGAGACGCCCGCGGTGGTGGGCGCCGGCCGGGCCAGCGAACAGATTTCGCCGGGCGACCTGGTGGCCATGGATGGCATCCGGGGCGTGGTGCTGGTGAACCCCTCGGACGAGCAGCTCGCCGTCTTCCGCGAGGAGCAGCGCCGCTACCAGGAGAGCGAGCGGCTGGCCCTGGCGACCAAGGACCTGCCCGCCGTCAGCACCGACGGCTTCCAGATTCGCCTCAACGGCAACATCGAATTCCTGGAGGAAATCCCCTCGCTGCTGGCGCACGGCGCGGAGGGCATTGGCCTGTACCGCACCGAGTTCATGTTCCTGGACCGGAAGACGGCGCCCACCGAGGAGGAGCACTACCGCGCCTACCGCCAGGTGTTGGAGGCCATGGGCGGGCGCCCCGTCACCATCCGCACGTTGGATTTGGGCGGCGACAAGGTGCCGGGCAAGACGAAGCACGAGAAGGAACCCAATCCAGCCATGGGCCTGCGGGCCATCCGGTACTGCCTGTCCAACCGGGAGCTGTTCCGCACCCAGTTGCGCGCCCTGCTGCGCGCCAGCGTGCACGGCAACTTGCGGCTGATGTTCCCCCTCATCTGCGGGGTGAGTGAGCTGCGTGAGGCCCGCAGCGAGCTGGAGGCCTGCCGCACGGAGCTGGGCCGCGCGGGTGTCCCCGTGGGCAAGCGCTTCCCCGTGGGCATCATGGTGGAGACGCCCAGCGCGGCCACCATCGCCGACCGGCTGGCCCAGGAGGCGGACTTCTTCTCGGTAGGGACCAACGACCTCATCCAGTACTCGCTGGCCATCGACCGCCAGAATCGCGAGGTCGCCTACCTCTACCGGCCCCTCCACCTGTCCGTGCTCCGGCAACTGCGCGGCATCATCGACGCGGGCCGGGCGGCCAACATCCCCGTGTCCATGTGTGGGGAAATGGCGGGAGATCCGCTCTACACGCTGGTGTTGCTGGCGCTGGGCTTCGACGAGCTGTCCATGACGTCGGGGCAGATTCCGGTGGTGAAGCGCTTCCTGCGCCGGGTGAGCCGCGTGGACGCCATGGACCTGCTTCAGAACGCCATGGAGCTGACCACTGCGGAGGAAATCGAGCGCTACGTGCGCACGGAGATGGACCGCCGCTTCAGTGAGACGATGGAGCCGGGCGCGCCGGGCGTCGGGAACGCGGAGCCGGCGGACCACGAGCCCTCCGAGCATGGGGCTTCGCCCTCGGGACGGAACACGGCCTGACCCCGCGCCCGTGAGGGCGGGGTGGACGGCGGTGGCTTGCCAACATGCCTACCGGACCCGAAGGGGATTCCGGACGCGGGCCGTCGTGTGCACCTTGCCGGGACGACCACACGGGCTCGCCCCAGGAGCAAGCATGTTCAACCCCGCCAACATCCAGATGGGTATGACCGCGAGAGACCGGGACGGTGAGAAGGTGGGCACCATCATCGCCGCGGACGCGGCGGGTTTCTTCATCGGCAGGGGGCACCTTTTCACGCGCGACTGCCGGCTGTCCTTCTCGGATGTGGCGGACATCGACGGGGAGGACGTCTACCTGCGTGAGGAGTTGTCGCACCTGCCGGACCTCAAGCCGGAGGCCCTGGCACCCGCGCGGCGGACCTCCACCACGGCGGGCCTGCCGCTCCAGCACGATTTGACGGGCGGACTGGGCTGGGCGGACGACGAGACCGACGAAGAGTCCCAGGTATCGTCTCCGGCGCGGGAGCCCTCCGGCATGCAGCAGTGGGCCAGCGGGGAGGGCGAAGCGGCGCCTCGTCGCGAGGCGCCTTCCGCGGATGCGCGGCGGTACACGCACCACTGAGCGCCCCCGCCGCGGCGTTGCTCACCAGCTCGACTTGATGACGCCGGGAATCTCTCCCCGGAGCGCCTTCTCACGGAATGCGATGCGAGACAGGCCGAAGCGCCTCAGGTTGCCCCGAGGCCTTCCCGTCAGCGCGCAGCGATTCGTCACGCGGTTGGGGTTCGAGTCGCGGGGCAGTGACGCCAGCGCGTCCTGCGCCGCGCGCCTTTCTTCATGGGACAGGGTGAGGTCACGGATGCGCGCCTTCAGCGCCGCGCGGCGCTTCGCGTACTTCGCGACCAGGGCCTTGCGCTGCGCGTTGCGCGCGACCTTGCTCTTCTTCGCCATGGCTGTGTCTTTCTTTCTCAGGGGGGCGGGGGAGGGACGACGTTCAGGTGGGACGGCGGCGCCGGGGATTCGTCCGAGTCGCTCCCCCCGACGTCGACGAGCAGCGGGGGCGCGAACTCACGGCCATGAAGCCGGTGCCGCGCGGCGGCCCGGAGGCGGGGCGGCCGGGTGGGGCGTCCATCGCGCCGGCGCATCAGAGCTTCACCCCCTCCGCGAGCAGCTCCCGCACCACGCGGTCGATGCCGCGCTGGTTGATGATGCGGATGCCGTGCGTGCTCACCCGCAGCTTCACGAAGCGGTTCATGCTGGGCACCCAGAAGCGGTGCCACTGGAGGTTCGGCAGCGAGCGCCGCTTGTGCCGGTTGTTGGCGTGGGAGACGGTGTTGCCGACGAGCGGCCGCTTCCCGGTGACCTGACAGACCTTCGACATGGTGGGGTCCTCTAGAGTGCTTCGATGGAGAGAAAGAGCCGCCGCCGGCCACTGCTGGCGATGGCGGGGGAGCGGTGCACGGCGCCGTTGCCCTGATTGCCGGGCCAGGACTCGCCCTTGAGGAGCGCCACGTCGAAGCGCTCCAGCGCGTGGACGTGCGCGCCGGGCCGCGTGACGTCACCCGAGGCGCCCAGCGCGCCGCGCGCGACGTGCGCGTTCTCCAGCCATTCGGTGGCCGGCCCCGCGTAGGTGCAGAGCAGCCGGACGCCTACGCGGTCCACGTGGAAGCGCGGGCACATGTCGCTGGCCAGGATGTGAAGGCGTACGCCCAGCTCCGTCGCGCCGAACAGGTCCGTGTAGAGGTGCAGCAGGAAGTGCACGTCCGTGAGCCAGGCCTCGAAATGGGGCCCCTGGGGCAGCCCCTCCACCCGGCGCCGCAAATCCGGCGCGTCGCCTCGTACGCGGGCGATGACGTCCAGTTCGCGGGTGGCCGCCACGTCGCTGAGCCAGTGCGCCAGCGGCGCGTCCAGGCCCCGGCGCCACACGCAGAGGTTGAGGTCCTCGCGGTAGATGCCCGCGAGCTCCTCGGGCGTCCACACGAAGGCATGGGCGGGCGGAGCGGCGAGGGGGCGGAGGG